>CAZTWC010000075.1:5419-13802 GCA_964617105.1 uncultured Myxococcia bacterium | reverse complement strand
GGGTATTAGAATTCTCCATTTTTTGGGGGCCGTCAACTCTGTCAGTAGATCATATTCAGCCCAAAACCATGTCTAAAGATTTCACTATCGGCGATTCAGAACTGGCTGACTTTAGGATGCAGTCCGATAAAGTTGGCGAGAAATTATTTCCGGTGTTGGGCAATAAAAACGGTGAACTCAATCTCTCCTTTAATCAACAGATGGATTTTCATGTCAAAAGAGGCGAGCAAGTTTACGACCGGGATGCGCTATTAAAAGCTAACCTGATAGATAAACAGCAGGATATTTTTTCCTACACTATTGGCTTGAATGATTTTTGTACCATACAAGTAGGTGACATCCTATTTTCTGGCCGGTACATGAAGCCAGGTAAAATTAAAAAAGTTACATTTTTAGAAAAATTGGATATCTATTTGGGCAAAATATTGTTTTTGTCCATTTTGGGGCATATTTTATTTTTAATCGCCTTGATGATAACTCCATCAGACATTCACAAGTTGCGGGAAGACCTATTTGCTACACCAGACCGTTTTGCAAAGTTGATTATAAAAGCACCAGAGAAAAAGAAGTTGGCCAAGCGGTTTAAAAAGTTGGCCGAAAAGAAAGAAGAAGAGAAAAAAGAGACAGATTTTGGAAAAGAGAAACCCAAGGTAACCGAGGACAAAAAAGTAAAAGCGGTTAAGGTCGATATAAACAAGCGGGAGAAAGACCGTAAAAAAGCGCTTAAGTCGGGAATTCTTGGGTTGTTGAAGAGTGGACAGGGCGGTGCCATGTCCAACATTTTTGGCTCTGGAGGACTGGGAACTGGTATTAATGTGGCTATGGGTAACTTGAAGGGTGAGGAAAGTGATGCTGCTGGCCTGGCTGGCCTGGGTACCAGGGGATCAGGACCTGGAGGCGTTGGTGGCGGATTGGGAATTGGCGGATTGGGAACTTATGGCCGGGCCGGTGGATCCGGTGGTTATGGCTCCATCAATCTGGGTTCCAGGGGTAAAGGATTTCTACGGCTAAATCCAGGTGCTTCGGTGGTTAGAGGTTCTCTGTCCAAGGAAGTGATCGGCAAGGTGATCAGAAGGCATTTGAAGGAGATTAAGTACTGTTACGAAAAAGAACTCTCCAAGAATCCTAATCTCTACGGTAAAGTGTTGGTCAAATTTGTCATCTCTGGTACAGGAATTGTTACATCCGCCAGGGTGAAAGAAACTTCCATGAACAACCGGTCAGTAGAATCATGCATGTTGAGCAGGGTTAGGCGTTGGCGTTTCCCTCAACCTCGTGGAGGTGGGAGTGTTTATGTTACGTACCCCTTTGTGTTTAAGTCAGCAGGCTGAGGACGACGATAGCGGCGCATCTGCTGCGTTGCGGATAACGATTTTATCCTCGGCGTATTATTATACGCCTGCGGGTAAATCGTTATCCACGCCTTGCATCTGCACTACTCTCGTCGTCCTCAGTGATAGCGGCGCATTTTAAAAATAATATAAGGGAAGATATTACCATGATGAAAAAAGTCTGTATGATAGGGACTTGTATATTGTTGATGTTGGGGATGGTTGGACTGGCTGCTGCAGAGGATGCGCCAGGCAAACCTGAAGAAAGTCAACCGGCTGCGGCTCCAACTCTTAAGACCCAGAATAATATAGTTGCCCGGGGTGCATCTATTGAAACTAATATTGGCGCTATGCTCTCGGTGGCTGGTAAAAGGGGATATTCCAATGCCCAACCTTTTTTAGGCCTGGAATTTGCTTTTGATCTTACCGACTATATGAACGCCTATTTTAACTACTCATACGGGTCAGTGGAAAATAACGCGGTGGCCAAATACACTTTAAATCCTGACGGTAGTGTCAACTACTCGGGAAAAAAGCCGGCTAGTAAGCATTTTTCCATCTCCAATTTTACCATGGGTGTGGGTTTTAACTACCTTTTTACTGAAAGGTGGGCCTGGATTTTTAAAACTGGCGGCGGTATCTCCCTGGTATCTCCAAAGGCTTCTTTAGATCAGGATAGTGTCTCTTATAATGTCATGGCTTCCACCGGAGTGGAATACTTCACTCACATGAAAGATATTACCGTGGGGATTCGGACTACTTTTTACTATCTATTGCCCCAGGGAATACCAGCGATATCTTTTTTCCCCACCTTTAGATATATTTTTTAGGAGACAACTTCTCCTTAAACTTTCCCTTTATGGTTATGGCCATCAATTTACAAAGGATACTTCAACATCCCCTGGGACAAAAGAGTATCCAATTACTTTGGCATAAGATATTGCCCAATATCTCGCCTGGCGCCATCAGTTCTATGGCAAAATTGGTGTTCACTCCTTCCTGGAAAAAATTTTCTGACTATACAAACGATCCGGAAAAAGTTCAGCAGCAAATTTTATTTAAGATTGTGCGGGAAAATCGGGATACTCAGTTTGGCCGGGAACATCGATTTGCTGCCATTAATTCCTGGGAAAGTTATTGCCAATGGGTGCCTATCCGGGATTATAGCCAGTTTGAGCCCTTTCTGGATTCCATGGTAAATGGGACCAACAAAGTTTTAACTTCTGAGCCAGTAACTTTTTTTGCCCGTTCCAGTGGCACCACCGGAAAACCTAAATATATCCCCATTACCAAAAGTTATCTGGAAGAGTACCGGGTAGGGCGCAAAGTGTGGATGCGTCAGGTTGCCCTTCAATTTCCCCAACTGGTGAGAGGCAGTTTGTTGACCATCCATTCACCTCAGATAGACGGCCATACTCGTGGTGGGGTTCCTTACGGATCAATCACCGTGGCTATGGGAGCCTCCCAGCAAGGGATGGAAGGGTTTGAGGAGTTTCAGCAAATTCCCATGGAAGTTTTTTATCTTAAAGATTTCAACAGCAAGTATTACCTGCTGCTTAGAATGGCTCTGGAGATGAAAATATCTATCCTGGCAGCGGTCAATCCCAGCACTATCCTACTGTTGTGCCAGAAACTGGACGAGTTTGCTCCCGATTTGATTGAGGACCTGGAGAAGGGAACTATCAATGCCTCTTTTTGGAGTGACGAGAAATTATGTAAGCGTTTAGAGGATAAACTGGAGCCTAATATAATGATGGCCCAAAGGCTCAGGCACTCTTTGGAGCAGTGGGGTATGGTAAAACCAACTGCATTATGGCCTCAATTGTGTGGCATACTCAGTTGGAAAGGGGGATCAGCACCCTTTTATTTAGAGCAGTTTAAGCAATATCTGGATGTTTTGCCGGTGATGGATTATGGCTTTTTAGCCACCGAGGGCTCTTTTTCTATTCCCCTGAGTGCGGCCAGCGATGACGGAGTACTGGCAATAGGTGGTCATTTTTTTGAATTTTTACCTGAAAACCAGCAAAATACTGAAGGTGCTAAAACTCTTCTGGCCCACCAACTAAAAGAGGGGGAAAAGTATTACATTATAGTGACCGCGTCCAACGGGATGTACCGCTATAATATTAATGATATAGTCCAGGTTACCGGTTTTTATCAGCGGACGCCGCTAGTAAGGTTTTTACACAAAGGGGGAAATATTATCTCCATTACCGGAGAAAAAGTTACCGAGAGGCAGGTGGTAATGGCCGTAGAGAAAAGCCTAAAGCAGAGTCCTTTACCGCCGGCTAATGGTTTTACGGTTACCCTCAGGAGCAAAGAGGGAGAATTACCCCGTTACCAGTTGGCAATCGAATTTATTGGCGATGAAAATGAGATCCTTAGTCCATCCCTCCGGAAAACTTTGAACGATTTCTTGCTCTCCTTTGACAACAATTTAAAAGAGTTCAACATTGAATATTCCTCCAAACGAGGTTCACTGAGGCTGGAAGCACCGATCTTGCAGGTGTTGGCCTTTGGATCATACCAGCAGTTTCGGATAAAAAAGGTGGCAGCAGGAGCTCCTGATTCTCATCTGAAACCGCCGCATCTTTTGCGCAATGCGCATGAGATAGATTTTATGAAAGTGGTGCTGGAGATTGGTGGTTGATTATGTCTTTTCCCTTCAAAGCGGTTACTTTTGACCTGGATGGCACCCTGTACAATGTAAATCGTCTTTCCAGACGGATATTTTGTCGTCTTTTGCTGGAAAATCCTGGGCAAATAGGTTTTCATCGAAAAGTATTGAAAAATTTCTTTCTTCTTAAGGAGGAGTTGCGCCTGCAAAAATACCGTTTTAAAAATATGCGAAAGGATGAGGTGCGACTGCTGGCCCGGCGTTTGCAGATAGATATAAACCTGATAGACCAGTCGGTGGAACGGGTATTATTCCAGATGATCTATCCAGAGTTGGAGAGAATCGGACCTTTTCCCTACCTGCACGAGATCTTGAGTGGATTATCTTCAAGTGGGATTAAAATCGGGATTATTTCCGATTTTCCATCATTAAAAAAGTTGAAAGCCTTAGGGTTGGCCGGGTACCCATGGTCAGTATTAATGTCACCCGAAGAGGCAGGTGTATTAAAGCCGCATCCAGAGATATTTTTATTGGCGTTGGAGAAGATGAAGGTTGCCCCTCAAGAAACCTTACATGTGGGAGACCGGTTTGATTGTGATATTATGGGGGCTCAGGCGGTAAAGATGGGCAGCCTGCTGTTTACTGCCTGCCGCAACCAATGGAATAGAGATATTCAGGTAGATAAAACCAATTGTCCGGTTTTTTCGAAATACCAATACTTTTTTGATCAGGTGATGGGGTATTATAACTGGCCGACTGGTTCTTGAGCACATCTCGACTGCACACAAAATGGCAGTGAGAGAATGCCATAACTCTAGGTAGTTGCCGTCCGGCACTTTTGTTCCCCTTTGTGAAGCCATTTTTCAAGGGTGGTAGAGGCTTTATCCCGCACAGAGTGGTTTTTGTCCTTCAATACCTTTATCAAGGCTTTTTCGGCGGTTATCTCCCCCTCTCCCAGTTTTCCCACTGCCCAGATGGCGCTGAGCCGCACTTTTGAATTTTGATCATTTAAAGAGTGGAAAAGGGATAATAACGCTTTTTTGTTACCCAGGTTTCCCAGTGCCATTATCACAGTTTGTCTGACATTGAAATTGTGATCTGCCAGGGCATCCAGTAGGTTAGGCAAGGAGATATCGTCCTGAATCATCCCCAGGGCCTGGGCAGATTTTATCCGTAACTTAATGTTTTTTTCCTTCAGACAATTGGCTAACGGGAAGACCGCTCTTTTATCCCCGATTTTCCCCGGCACCTCGGCCGCGTCTTCCCTGAGATCCGATTTGAAATTCTGTAGAGTGTTGATTAAAGGGACAACAGCCGGATCGCCGATTTTGACCAGAGCATCGATAGCGCTCAGGCGAATAAAGTTCCGATCCCGAAGGGTATTGATCAAAGAATCTATCGCCCGCCGATCTTTTATTCTACCCAAAGCCGCAGTAGCCGCTTCTTTCATCTTCTCCGGATCAGTTTCTTCCATAGCCTTGAGCAAGTAGACCCGGTTGAATCCTCTGGCATTGCGGACAGTATTTAAGGCGTTTTCTTTGACCTGGGGGATGCTATTTTTATCTTGCAGACTGGATAGTAATGTATCAAGTTGAACAGTATTGATCTTGACTTTTTTGCGGGATTTTGATTTTGTGGCTTTGCGGTTTAAAATAAACAGGAACAAGACCGAGAAAAAAATAATTGCGGCGATGATAATTATAGGATTATTTATATTCATACCATTGAGTTACATCTTGTGTTGGTAACAAAATAACTTACTTATGTCTATATTATAACATATTGGTATAATAAATCAATAGATTTGTGGGTATTGCCAGTGTTGTTTGTGGGAGTGTACGGGGTTTTAAAATAATTAAGGCGCTGACCTATAAATGTTCAGCGCCTTAATAACCCCGGGTTCATGCCCGGGGTGTAACTTCCGGCAATTTAATGCCGGGTTGACTGGCCTGGCCTGGGGCTATTTCGGGATAGCCAGGGGAATAACAGCATTTTCCTGCCAGAGGTTTTGAGTGGGCAGGGAGATGGAGATCTGTTCGAAAATTTTCAACTTTTGGGTGATATTCAGGCTGTAACCATAGCCTTTTTTCCACCCCTCCAGAGGCGCAACCGCCAGGTAAAACTGTGGTTTTTCCGGATGAAAAGGCAGTTTAATAAAGTCAAATACTGCGGTTACCGGCTTAAAAATACCATTTTTGTCAATTAGTAACCGAACCGGGGCTTCCTCCGGGGAAGTAGACTTGGTAAAATCTGGTAATGACGCAGTATCAATTAGCCCGGTAAAGGGGATAAGTGCCGGAGTTATTGACTGAGGGATGTCAATACGGGCCACATTTTGCAGGCGGTAGGCGGTCAGAGCAGCCGGGAAATCGGTCCGGATGACTTTACCGTCAGTTAAAATTGGTGCTGAAGCTTTCACCTGTAGTTTAACTGTTTCAGATATTGACTTTCCATTACTTCTGGTTCCGGTTAGCATAAAGTAAAGTTCCTGCGGTTTTTTAGGGGCAATGATCATTGGATCAGCAGCCCTGGTATTGCTCAATATCGCTTTATCGCCAGAGATCTGTTCCCATAAAATGTTTTCAGCCTTTTTAAACAACCACGGCGGTGCCACCAATTGAGCAGTGGCGCCAGTTGCCAGAGTGTTAAAGGAGCCGGCAGCAAATTTACCCTCTTTGATGATGTTGAAGTGATCAATTAAACCGGTATTTGAGAAAGAACCGGCTTCACTACTATCAAAAGAAGATTGGTTGTTTCCTCCATTTTCATAGTCCAGGGCGGTAAGGGATTGACCGCTGGTAGAATCCCCGCCCGTTTTGCACACGGTTTTGTCGCCAAACCGATATTTAAAGAACATTTTGTCGCCAATAATTTCGGCAAAGTCAGGGTCCAGTTTGTTTTGGGGGTCTTCCCACAGTTCACCACAGTCAGTAACTATAAATTTACCAACAATGCGGCAGCCCACAAACAAAAAGTGTTTACCTTCCAGAATGGGTACTTTGATCTCATTGCCATTTTCATCTTTCGGAGTTCCAATAATACGAGGGGGAGTATCAATAAACCACTCGATTTTTTCATTTTCCGGTTCAATATCCATGAGTACTGTGCCCCGTTTGGCGGTAACGCTGATATTATCGAAAATCATAGAGTTACTGCCATAGGCGTAGAGACCTATAGCGCCGTGAACAAGTAATTTGCTGTTTTCGTTGAATACCAATTCATTCAATTCCAGATTGCCGTTACCATCGTTGTCAAACCAGACTCGTATATACTGGTCAGAGGTATCGATTTTTACCTGGTGGGTTAGACCCACGGTAAAGGTTATATCTCTTCTTTCAGCAATCAGGTTCGGGGTGCCATCAACAATAGCGTAAAGATAACTTCCCGGTTGGTTTATCATTCCATTCGGGGCTCTGCCATCATCGGTTTGGTAGAAAAGAATGTAATTGCGTCGGTCTTGAAAGCGGAAAGCAAATCCAGCGCCAGCGCCCGGTTTAAAAACGATTATTTGGCCGTATAAAGAGGCTTCTACCCAATCCTCACGTCCATTGGTAATGATATTGGAGGCAGGCGAGTCATCTCCAAATATGCCGCCCATGCTGGCAAATTTTGGTTGGATGCCACCTATGCCGAGAGTGGTCCATTCATCCTGGGAGTACCAGTTTTTCCACTGGTTGTAGTAGTTGCCAACGCTGATACTGTCGGAATTGTTGAAATTATCGGAGAACTCGTTGAGCGCCGTTCCTCTACAGCCTTTGACGCCGCCATCGCTTTTGGAAATCTTACTGTAAAAACCCGCCCGGTTGCGAGCCTGAACACAGATATAGTAGTAACTACCCAATTCCAGATTATACATAAATGTACCGCCATTGGCAGGTCCCATATCCATCCACTCGTCATCCGGAACATTGCTGCAATCATTGCTATCGCGGATAGTTACCCGGTAGGTCAATTTCGGATCTTGATGATCCACCGAGAACCACTGAGCATGAAGTTTTTCCAGGTCAAAGGTCTTGGAGCCTTCGACCACGATAACCGGCTTGGATGGCGGAGTCAGGTCGATGACAGTTCCCTTGGTGCTGTTGGAATTTCCGGTCAGGTTAGCGGAGTTAACCGCTCTGACCATGGCATAATAAGTAGCGCCTGGTAATAGATTGAGACCGGCAAAAGTATAGGTGTTAACCAGTCCAACATCGGTCCAGCCATTAACATCGGCTAGCCCCGGAGTGCTGCCCAGAGCAACCTGAAAGGTGAAAATACCAGATTCATCGTCTTTTACCTGCTCGGTAGTCCAGTTGATGGTAAATTGGTGATTTTGGCCCAAATAACCCAGGTTGTCAACCGCAGTTACCACCGGTTTTCCTAAGGGTGGAGTAGTGTCTATGAGAATCAGTTCAGCACCAATATCAGAGGTTTCATTGTTGTCAAATACTGC
>CAZTWC010000075.1:0-5409 GCA_964617105.1 uncultured Myxococcia bacterium | reverse complement strand
GAATTTACGCTCTTTACCCAGGTTTATCCAGTTGCCCTCTTTATACTGTTTCAGGTTGCCTGATACCTGGTCAATAGCCCACAGGATACCGTTAGAAGTATCGTAATGACCCTGGCCGGCTATTTTATCTTCAAATACCCAGGAGTTTACCTGTTGAGCAATGCTGTTAGGGTTGATAAAAACCGGGAACTTGGTTGCCAGGCCGGTTCCCACTGCAGTGAGATAGGCACCATCGGCAAATACCGATTTTTCGTTAAAAACCCGGTTTACCCCGGTTTGAATTTTATCGGAAATCATGAGTAAGGTATTGCCGGCCAACTTAAATTTACGAACCTGGTAAAAATTGTCAGTTGAGCATATATTGTAGATAAATTCTCCATCAGAGGTTATGTGTACCCGCTCACCAGTTCCGGCTTGCCGCAATGAAGTGGCAGCCAGCAGCCCATCAGGCACAGAAATATAGTCAACCGAACCGTCAGAGAGGCGTATCCGTTCCAAATCCATGCCGGTTTTGGTGTATCCGTTATAGATAAAGCCTTGACTGCCACCCAGGCCATCTTCCCTAAAAGTTTGGGCGTAAAAGTTGGCATTCAGGTTAGAAATAGTTAAACTTGGTTTCCATTCTATGGGATAACCCGATTTTTCCGCGTAATAGTTCTGGTTTCGTCCGGTTGTGGCCGGATAGATCCAGCCCTTTACATACCCGGTGACGCTCTTAGCCACCTCAACAGTAAACCATTGGCCTACAACTGGTGACAAATCAAATTCGCCGGTCGCAACATTGGCGCCTATTTTGGACTGGTATTTAAAAGAACCGTTTTCCAGCCGGATGGCCCAACTGTAACCATTGCCAATAAAGGCCAATAGTTGAGCAGAGCCTTCTAGAGAATCCAACTTGATATCAACCCTGGCTGAAGAGGTGCGTGCATTGGGGTTGGTATTTTTGCTCAAACTGGCCTGGGTGAAAAATTTGGCGGCCGGTAATCCATCCACAAATTCTCCCAGATTTGGAGAACCAGTGACTGTCCAGTAATCACTGGTGCTAAAATCATCGTTAAAGGGAAGGTAGGCGGCGGAGAAACTGTCGAAGTCGTAATCGCCGTCTATCACTCCATAGTATTTGCCCTGGATAGACATATTGTAACCGGAACCGATAATGCCAAACCTGGGGGACCCAGCCTGCTGACCAGTTCGTTTAAGGTAGATGTATTCACCGTTGGTAACCAGCATCTGACCGGCCAGAGGTAAGGGGATATCCTCTCTCTCTACAAATCCCTTTTGCGGAGTTTTTTCCGTCGGAGAGGAGCCGCTGATCCGGTATTCATAGCGTTTTACCTTCAAGCCCATTACATTATTATCAGCAATGATAATTTCGGGTGAATCGTCAGGGTTCCAGCCGCGCAAGGTGTTGGTAACTGTGGGGCTGGGGTAGGGCAGGATAGTTCTTATACCGTCGGTGGAAACAATTTCAGAGATCAGGCCGGCGCCGTTGGTGGCCCGAACATTGATAAAATAGGATGTGTTATATTGCAGGGTTAAATTGGTGTTGGTAACCTCAGTGGCTTGGCCGATATTGGTCCAGTTAAGCATATCAGTGCTTCCCCGGCTTTTACCAATGGAATACTCGTAATAGAGGATACCCGAATCCGGGTCAGTTGCCGGGCTGGAGCCGTCTTCACCGTTCCATCTGGCCCGAAGAGTGTTGTAAGATGTGGTGGAGTCTCCATCATCAATTAACACCGGCGGAGCAGGTGAACTGGCGTCCACCTTGAAGAAAGCGCTACTGCTGGCGCTGCCGCTTATCCCGGCGCCGTTAACTGCCCGCAGGCTTAGATAATAACTCTGGCCGTCTACCAGGGAGAGTCCTGTGACCGTCACCTGGTTGGGAGCCGGTATCAGACCAACCTCAGAGATCAGCAGGTTAGAGTTTTTGGCCGGCTGCCATTCCGGTCTGTCCCAGTTATTTTCCCAGCCCAGGCTGAGGTGTTTCCAGCCTGGCAACAATGTGCCTATAAATATCCTCTGGTATTGCTTTTGAGCGGCGGCCCAGTTCCAGAAGGTCCCCTTTTTGGCGCCGTCCACCGAGAGTTCCACTTTGTGCATAACCCCAAAATCAGCCGCCGTGGCCGGGTAGTTATGAGTAATCAGATAGGCGAAATACTCACTGCTATTGGCTGTATTAAGCAAGTAATTCCAGGTGGCATTGGCGCAGGAACCCGATTCCTGGTTAGGTTCGTAAAAACAGCTGCCGCTCTTGCTGGAGTATCCGTTGCCGGGCAGACTAATACCCGCGGAGGGATATAGATCTGTCCATCCTTTTACATCCATGGCGCCCGGTTGGGTGCCAATGGCGTATTGGTACATGGTTATGCCCGATTCCGGGTCACCCGCGGTACTACGCCTTATAGTAACCTGGTCGTTAGAAATAATATATTTTTGACCTATCGAAACCGTAGGGGTGGCCGGCAAGGTAAGGTCAACGGTGATGCCCCCAGCGGGATGGGCGGTGTCGCCCTGGCTGCTCCAGATACCGGCCTGGTTTTTAGCCGCTGCGTATATATTGTAGGTATGATTGTTTTGCATGGTCAGGCTAAGATCTATCTCAATGGAACTGTCGTTTGCCTGGTCGCTGTCAAGATATGTCCATTCCTTCACCAGGTTTCCCTGTTTATCCCGAATCGCATAGGCCCATTGGCTGACACCCGATTGCCAATCCTGACTGCGCAGGGTAAAGAGAAGTTTATTAGATTCGCTGGTATAGCGGCCGGCCAACTTAATAGATGGATAGAAAGGTGGACTGGTATCCACACTAAAGTTCCAGGATTCACTGTTTTCGCTCTGTTGGGAGCCATTGTCAGCATAGGCATACCAGGAATAAGCGCCGTCAGATAACTCCTGGGGGATGGTGGCTGTGCTGGTGCCGGAACCTGAAACTTTACTGCCCACGATTTTTTGGCCGTTCACCACAAACACTGCCCATACATCGTTTTGGCCGGAATTACTAACCAGGGCACTGAAGGAGGGTAAACCATTACCGTTCCAATGGCCATCTGCCGGAGCGATCAACACCGGAACATTGGGTAGGATATCCTTGACCGTCACCTGGTCAGAGACGGTGGGTCCAACTTTTGAACCTTGTTGCGGTGTCACTTCCGCCCGGATAATATCCCCGGGACTGGTAATTAGATGGCTGAGGAATTTTTTTCCGCTGGCCGTCATGATTTCATGGAAACTGTGACCGTTGTCAGCGCTTTTCAGCCACTTGATAGCATAGTTGATCCTAACGTCAAATTCATACCAGTCATCATTAATTTGCACATAAAAATTACCGGTGGAAGGATCAGATACAATGTGTGAGCGGAATTTGCCCTTGATTTTACCGATAAATTTATGATCTGCCATTCGATAAATATGAACACCGTGGCCATTGGCAATGAAAAACATGCTGTTGTCGGGCGCCACATCAAAATAGCGGGTGGATTGGTAGATGGTGGTTACTATGGTCATGGTCTTGGTGTCTACCACCACCACGGCCTTGTGATTGGTAAAATAGGCAAATTTGCCATCGGCACTCATAATAGCGCCATCTTTGGAGCAGGAATTGTTCGGAATCCTTTTCAAACGAACCAAATCATCGTTAGAGGGGTTGTAAAAGTCGATATAACCGGAACCACAGGTGATAAGTTGATTGTGTTTCTGATTCCAGACAATGGCCTTTGGAAAGTGGTCCAGTTGAACCCGTTTGATAAATGTGAAATTTTTAACATCAATAATAACCAGATGACCATCTAAATGCCGTTCAGTGCAAAATAACCTGGTACCATCTCCATTTATCGCGCAAGTGTGTAATTTATTGAAGCCATCGATCTCCTTCTTTTTTACTACTTTATGGCATCCGTTACTCACATCCAGCACCACGATTTTTTTATTTTTGCGTTTAAGGGCATACAAATATTTACCATCCTTGCTAAAGGCGTTCCGGAGTTCATAATCATCATCACCAATATATTGGTGGGCTATCTTGTGAATGCTTTTCTTTTTTATATCCAGGCAACTTATTTTTTTATGCCGGTCAGCAAAAAACAGAAATTTACCTTTGGGATGCATAAAAGCAGAGCGGTTTATCAGCGCTTTACGCAGAAATTTACCTTTTTGGGGAATAACCACCGTGCCGTTTTGTATCTCCAGGTTTAAGTCATCGTCAGTGGTTGGCTCCCTGGGCATTATTTTAATTTGGGGAGGGATAATCTCATCTGCTGGCGGTAGATAATCGATCAGAATACCATCGCTGTATCCAACATTGCTCCAGATGCCAGCGTGGTTTTTAGCCTGCACCTTGAAATAGTAAGTTTTGCCGCTTTTTAAATTCAATCCGTTAACTTCAATCTGGGTGGCAGTGGTATTGGTCCAACCCAGCACCTCAGTACAATCGTCATTACCCAAATTTGGGCAAGTTGAGATGGCATAGCGATAGAGTTTGATACTGCTTTCAATATCAAGGCTGGACCACTCCGCACTCAGCCGGGAATCGGAGTCCTTTTGAATTGTTCCTTCATCAATAACTACCGGGGTGGTGGGGGCGGTATAATCCACAGTAATACCGTCACTTTGGCCAATATCGCTCCAATTGCCAATTTTGTCTTTGGCCCGCACCTGAAAATAGTAGGTGTACCCGTTGTGCAGGATCAAGTGGCCATAAGTTTTTTTGGTTTTTTTACCTACCCGGGTCCAGTCTTCCAGTAAGGTAAGGCTGCCGTCGGGAGGTTGGTAAAAAACTCTGACTTCATAACCATCCATCCGAGTGCCTTTATCTTTAGATTTCGACCAGAACACTTTGAGTTTATCCTGACTGGTGGTGAATTGGCCCTCATCCGATACTTCGGGCGTATTGGGAGGGGTGTAGTCAACTGTAAAGTCCCAGTAACCAGTCCAGGGGCTGTATTTGTGCATGGTTTGGCATTTGCAGAATCGCGGGCAAAAATAGTCTTTATAGTATTGATATTGCGGGTGCTCCGGATCACAGTAGGTTTCACAATAGTCCTGGTATTCAGTGTGCTTATAATTGCAGTATTTGTATTGGTCGGTGGGCGGGTTATCCTGGGCCCTTACCCGCCAATGGTATTTGTCGCTGGACAAACTCACCGTCACCGAGGAGAGCCCGTTGCCTTTCACCCAGTTGCCAGAGTGTTGTGAGCCGTTTACTTCGAAGATGCCTCTTACCTGGTGTCCGTCCGGGTCATTAACCTGGGCAGAAAAGACAATCTGTTTCTCCCTGGTTATGGTATCGTTTTCCGGGTTTTTTTGAACCGGCAGTCCAGGGGCTTGGTTGTCATTATAAATAACCACCAGTTTGACGGAATGGCGGTCGAACCTGACCCACTCGTATCCTTTGGAATTCTTGGATGGGTC
>CAZTWC010000074.1:0-13971 GCA_964617105.1 uncultured Myxococcia bacterium | reverse complement strand
CCCAGGCGAGCCGGCAGCCTGCCTCCCCAAAAACGGGGAGTTGCTCCGAATAGTTCCAGCAAAATAGCGGTTGCCTCCCGGCGTTTCCAAATATAGAAGAGATTCTCTGCCAAAACATAGCGGGCATATGGTTGTACAGAACTTTTATTTCGACCTGCAGCCCTTAAAAATGGTTCGGCTCTAAAATATTCATGCTGGGCAAAAAGGGAATATCCCATAACAAAGGCAGCCAGGGGTTTAGCCAATATTGGCTCCTCCCCCCTATAACAATTGTCTAGTAATCCAGATGTCTGGCTAAACTCTTTTTGACGAAATAGTTTTAAGGCCTCCTGAAGACAATTGTCAGCCGACAATAAATTTTTGGGCTGCAATTTTTGAGCACCCATTGCTGGGTGACCAGCATAACCCTGAAGGCAGCAGAGCAACAGAGTAAAGACAGCAAACCGGATAAAATAAGATTTTTTCATCCCTTTACTCTACAATGGCGAATTTCCAATGTCAAAAAAGTAAAAACGTCTCCCTGGTAACTGTTCTAAAATTCACGTCATAGCGCAAATAGCCTCGGTCTGCTACAAAAAAATGCTGCATTTATTTGCCAATTCAGACAAAATATACTATAGTCTACAAACAAGCCAGGCACAGGCTCTGCAGTTTAATCTTACAAATACCACATTTTATAGTATTTGGCCGTTCTGGAAAATGGAATTAAGTTAATTTATGCGAAATGATAAACGCCGCTTTCACAGACTAGAATTCAATTCTCCAATAAGGATGATTTCTGACACCAAAACCACCCAGGAGCAGGTGGTTAATATCAGTGCTAATGGCTGCGCTGTTCTCTCCAGAACCACCAGAGAGTTGGGAGAACAATTACGGCTGAAAATATGGACCAAAAATAATCAGTGGATAGACGTTAACGGCCGGATTACCAGAGCGGATACGCAGCCATACCGGCCACCCCGAAAAAAAGATGATAAAGATGTATCCCGCTACTACTGTCACAATTGTAATTGGTATGGTCTTCTTTTTCCAGGGAACGAGGAGGCAACTCTCTTTTGCCCAGAGTGCGGAATCACCAAACTGGCTCCCTACCAAATAAACACCTATCTTTTGGGAATCGAATTTATCAACCTTAATTCTGAACAAAGAGAAGATATTTTACGTTTAGTGGAGGTGATGGCAACTGAGGAGAAAGGTCCTGGCGAGCGTAAAAGTCCTCGCATTGACCTCCTCTTCCAACCCGCCCATATCATTCATGCCCAAGGCAGCCAAACCAGCAAATCTAAATGTTACATTAAAGATATTTCCCGCGGTGGGATATGCCTATTGACCGAATTAGATCTGGAACCCATGACAGAGATCACATTGGAAATGGTGTTACAAGAAAATAAGCGCCAGGAACTCAGGGGAGTTATTATCCAAACAAGAAAAAAACAATGGAGAGGGAAAAATTGTTTTCTCTATGGATTGAAATTTGTTGAACTGGATGGAGAAAAACAACAAGAACTCGTTGACTTTATTGCTGAATTAACGCTGAAGCAAATTTTATACGATAGAGTAAAGACAAAAGCAACTACTCCACTTCCGCCTTGTACAAAGAAAATGGCTACGGTTAAGGTCGCTGCCATCTCCTGTGCCCTGATTTTTTTATTGGCGGTAATAATTGTGGTTATTTTAAATTATTCATAGACTACTTTATAGCAACTTAACAATAAAGAGATATCCTAAATGATAAAAATCTTATTAAAAACTATAGCCTTTTTATCTAGAATGTTCTGTTTTATTTCTTTTGTTTTCTTTTTATCTGGTTTGGCGCCGCAACCGGCTATATCGAGCGAATCAGATTCCCCCCTGCAGATAAGTTTTTTGACCTTTAACACCTATTTGTTAAAAAATGTTCCCCACGACAGGCGGGAAAAAAGGCGGGAAAGTATTGTGGCCAAACTGCGCTCTAAAAATGCAGATTTTATCTGCCTGCAGGAGGCATTTTATAATAATGACCGCCAATATCTTTTACAGAAACTGACCTCTCTTTATCCTCATAACCAATATTTCCAGCAAATGGCTAGATATCATCCAAAACAGGTAATCTACCAGATTAGCAGCCAGGGTTCATCCTGTTCCACCATGGATTTAATCACTGTATCCAGGTGCTTGATGTCTAAACAAGTTAAAACCTGCAGAAAAAATAACTTCACGGGTACTGCCGATTGCATTCAAAAATACTGCCCATCACTGATGAAAATAAGCCGACAGGACAATACCCGGTGCTGGTCTTGCCTTTATGCTCTAGGGGTAGAAAATTTAGCCAGCCCGTCAATATGGGAAATACTCAACCGGTGCTTATTGGGGAGGGTTATCTCGGCTTACGGAATGAATCCTGGAGTGATGGTTTTTTCCAAATATCCCTTTAAAAAGGTTAAAAAAAACCTGTACCACTGGCCTAACTTTGTGCAGAGAGGGGGAATATCGGTGGAAATGGACCTGGGTGCCGGAAAAGCCATCAAGGTGGGGTGCAGCCACACGGAATTAACCGCTGATTATTTTGGTTTCGATATTTTAAAAATACGAAATTACCCACAGGAAAACTACCAGCAATTGCAGTATTTAGCCAATGATACCATCTCTCTATCCACCAACAACCTGCCCCTGATTTTGCTGGGTGACTTCAATGTGGATCCATACTATTGGAATGAGGAAAAGCCTGGTGAGGTCTTCCCTTCAAACCACGACAATCTACATCGTTTTCTCAATGAATTCGGGTTGTTTACTTCGCCCCGCCACCTGAAGGAAGATTACGGCCACTGCACTTACTGCCCTAACAACACCAACAACATGGCTCTGAACACCAAGAATAAAAAGAACGAGGAATACAGCCAAATAGATCATATTCTCTGGAAAAATCCTCCTCCTTCCAGTAAAGTTGGCTCTATTCAACTAATCAAAACCGAAATTGCCACTTCTCCGGAGGAAAATCTGAGTGATCACCAGGCTCTATTTAGCGTCTTCTCATGGCAACCGAACTCTACCAGTGCCCCAAAGAGATAATCGATATTTGCTCTGCACAACGTTAACCTTCACATCTTGCTCGTCCTTTGGCGGCGCCTACTGAGGCTGATGCCGATACCGAGGCCAAAGGTCATCCCTTTTGCAGGCTCAACTTATAATTGCTCATCAAATAACAGGTTTTCCGAGAATAGTACCTGCTGGAGAGACTGTTCAACAGAGAAGGAATCAACATTTCTGAAACCACGGGGTAGTTTCTTGCCGCGCTGAGCCCGTTTGCCGATATAACTGTGGAAGTTATTGGGGGTTAGTTTGAAATGGCGCCGGCCGGAGTATATTATTAGCGTCCCTTCTACCTGGAGCAAGAACAGATGCTTTAAAAAATCGTTGCCAGCCTTGAAATCTTTGGTTATTACATTGATTATTTTATTCCCCTTGCCTTTGGACAATTCTGGCAGGTGTTTTAACGGAAATGCCAGCATACGGCCCTGGTTGGTAATGGATACCACATAGAGATTGTCCATATCGCCTTTAATTTGAATGGGCACCAAAGGCATAGCCCCGGTAGGTAGGTTGATGAGAGATTTTCCTTTCTGGTTCCGGGTGAACAAGTTTTGCATCTCTGTGATAAATCCGTATCCAGCACTACTGGCAACCAACAGCATTTGCTTGGGTTCACCCATAAGTGCGGTAATAAACTGGGACTGGGTAGGATTTTTGAAGTATCCAGTCAGCGGGGTGCCATGACTGCGAGCAGAGGGCATGCCGTTTATTGGTGTGGCATAAGCCCTGCCGGTAGTGTCCACAAAAATGGCCGGTTGGTTGCTCAAACCCTGAGCAGCGGTGAGGAAGCCGTCTCCAGACTTATATTTCAATTCCTCGGGTTTGACCTCATAGCCTTTGGCCATTCGGACCCAACCCTGGCTGGACAGAATGACCGTGACCTGTTCCACCGGTCCGGCATCAAAAACATCGATCACCCTGGCATCCTGGCGTTCTACCATTTTGGTTCGTCGCGGATTACCAAAGGTTTTGGCATCGGTCTTTAACTCTTTTTTTACCAGGGTTTTGAGCCTGGCATCTGAATTTAAAATTTTCTCAATGGCGATAGATTCATTTTTCAGTTCATCGCGCTCGGTTCTGATTTTGAACTCTTCTAACTTGGCCAGATTCCGCAATCTTAACTGCAGGATAGCCTCAGCCTGGAGATCGGTGAGAATGAACTCTTTTATTAATATGGGCTTGGGCTTATCGTTTTGACGGATTATTTGAATCACTCTATCCAGGTTCAGATAGGCTATTAATAGACCTTCTAAGATATGCAAGCGCTCCATCACTTTGGCTAGACGGTGAGAGAGCCGCAGCCTAACCGTTTCGATGCGGAATTTTAGCCATTCAGAAAGCAACTCAACCAGCCCTTTAACCCTGGGTTTGCGATCCAGGCCAATCATATTGAGGTTTACCCGGCAGGTACGTTCAAGATCGGTGGTGGCAAACAGGTGAAGCATCAGCGCTTCGCGATCCACGCGGTTGGAAGTAAGTGTTATGACAATCCGCACCGGTTCATCATGGTCCGATTCATCCCGGATATCAGTCACCATGGGTATTTTTTTGCCCTGCATCTGGGTAGCGATCTGCTCAATAATTTTGGCCGGTGAAATCTGGTGAGGTATTTCCTTTATGACAATATCTCCGTTTTCCGTGTGCCACAGGGCTCGTAGCCGAATTGTTCCCTGGCCGGTGCGGTAGATATTAACAATATCTTTTTGTGAAGATATAATTTCGGCTCCACCCGGATAATCTGGGCCTTTGATATGTTCGCACAACTCCTCCAGTGTAGCCTTTGAACTGTCTAGTAGATGGATACAGGCATCTACAACTTCGTGGATATTATGGGGCGGGATGTCAGTGGCCATACCCACGGCAATCCCCATGGTTCCATTTAATATAATATTTGGCAGTCTGGCCGGCAGTGTACCAGGTTCCCTGAGTGTACCGTCAAAATTTGGCACCCATTCCACTGTTCCCATGCCTACCTCGGACAAAAATATCTCGGCAAAAAGGGACAGTTTGGCTTCGGTATAGCGCATAGCGGCAAAAGATTTTGGGTCATCAACGCATCCCCAATTGCCTTGCCCGTCAATTAGAGGATACCGGTAGGAAAAGGGTTGGGCCATTAGCACCATGGCTTCATAACAGGCTGAATCTCCGTGTGGATGGAACTTGCCCAGCACATCACCAACAGTCCGGGCCGATTTTTTAAATTTGGCCGTGCTCTTGAGGCCCAACTCCGACATGGCATACAGCACCCGGCGCTGAACTGGTTTCAGGCCATCTCCGATAAATGGCAGGGCCCGGTGCATGATCACGGCCATAGCATAATTGAGGTACGCCTTTTCAGAATATTCATGGAGCGGGATGGTTTCAACTCCGTTTTGTAGGCTCGTTCTCATATCTCCACCAGGTTTCCTTTTTCTTCTAGCCACTTTTTGCGTGCGCTGGCTTGTTTTTTACGTAGCATCATATTCATCACTTTATACAGGGCTTCGGTGTTCTTCTCATCGATGGTCAGTTGGGCCAGTCTGCGAGTGTCCGGGTCCATGGTGGTCTCGCGCAGCTGGCCTGGATTCATCTCTCCCAGCCCTTTGAATCGCTGAACATTTGGTTTTATCCTCTTTTTTTCCGCTTTTTTTATGATGCTCTCTTTCTCGTTCTCTTCCAGGGCATAATAGACCTGTTTGCCAATATCTATACGATAGAGCGGTGGCATAGCCACATATACGTGCCCGGCGGTTATTAGCGGTTTGAAGTGTTTGAGGAAAAGTGCACATAACAGTGTGGCTATGTGCAGTCCGTCGGAATCAGCATCAGTCATGATGATGATTTTTCCATACCTTAGCCCCTTAATATTGGAAGAGCAGGGTTCCACCCCTATGGCAACGGTGATATCGTGGATCTCTTTTGAGGACAAAATAGTTTCAGAATCCTGTTCCCAGGTGTTTAAAATTTTTCCGCGCAAGGGCAGAATGGCTTGGGTGTTGCGGTTTCTGGCCTGCTTGGCTGATCCTCCGGCGGAATCACCCTCCACTAGAAAAATTTCGCACTGCTCAAATTCCTGGCTGATACAGTCCGATAGTTTGCCCGGTAGGGTAGGGCCGCTGGTGGCTTTTTTCCGCGATACTTTTTTGCTGGACTTGACCCTTCGGCGGGCTGACTCAATTGCAATTTCAGCAATCTGTTCTCCAATTTCCGGACAATGGTTCAACCAGATAGCAAAAGCATCTTTGACTGTTGACGAAACAAACAACGCGCACTTCCGTGATGAGAGCCGTTCTTTGGTTTGACCGGAGAATTGTGGGTCGGTCATTTTTACTGACAAGATGTAAGCACAGTTTTCCCATACATCTTCCGGGGTCAGTTTCAACCCCCTTGGCAAAAGTTTGCGCAGGTTACAGAAATCTCGCAGGGCATTCAAAAGTCCTTGTCTGAAACCATTGACATGGGTACCGCCCTGCATGGTGGGGATCAGGTTGACATAGCTTTCGCAGATACTTTCTCCCCGATTGGGCAGCCATACTACAGACCATGTAACATATTCGTCATGACCTTCGAATTCATCTCCAAAAGGGATTTCCGGTACTATTTCGCATCCGTTAAGGCAGTTGATCAGGTATTCATTCAATCCGGTTTTGTAATGCCAGGTATCTGTTTCGCCAGAAATTTTATTGTAAAATTTTACCATCAACCCCGGGCAGAGTACTGCCTTGGCCCGGAGGTTGTGTCTTAGTTTTTTGATTGAATAGTTTATTGAATCAAAATACTGGGAATCAGGCCAGAATTTGACTTTGCTGCCAGTGCGTCTTTGGCCCACGTTGCCGGTCACCTCCAGGTCCCGGACCTTGTCACCGCCTTCAAAGGCGATTTCGTGTTGTTTGCCTTCGCGGTAAATTATAACTTCCAGCCGTTTGGAAAGTGCGTTGACCACAGATACGCCCACGCCGTGCAGGCCGCCGGAAAAATGATAATCCTTATCGGAAAATTTGGCGCCAGCATGCAACCGGGTCAGGATCACCTCCACCCCAGAAATCTTTTCCTTGGGGTGCAGATCCACCGGCATTCCCCGCCCGTTGTCCGAGACCTGGATGGAGCCGTCTTCAAACAGTACTACATCGATACGATTGGCATAACCAGAGATGGCCTCATCAACACTATTGTCTATAACTTCCTGGGCCAGATGGTTAGGCTGCTGGGTGTCTGTGTACATACCCGGCCGGCGTTTCACCGGGTCCAAGCCCTCCAGAACCTCGACAGATGCAGCGGTATATTTCGAAGACATTTTTTGGTTAAAATCATCCATCACTCAATTTGCCCGTTAAGTTGAAAGCCGGTAATACTCTTGTAATCCCCGGTGATAGCATTAAAAATTGTCAGCCGGCCAGCCAAATGTTTCTCCAGCACCACCACAGCCAGATCCTCTATCTCAATTTTGGTTTTTGCTCTATGCATTAAATTTTTGTTAGTAACCACAAGAGATAAATATATTTTAAAATAGTAGGCGTAACTGGGTAAAATAGCAAGACAAATTAACATAATACAGTTTCTCGTCATTTGATATTGCCAGTAGAAAAATGTTTAACGTCTGGTATTTTTGCAATATTTGTACCTGTCCATCCTTGACCCATAGGTTTGATTTAGATATACTGCTTGAAATTTGGATGAAGCGAAATCGTAAAGGAGAGATCAAAATGGAATGGTTAAATAAGATGATTGGCGATGTGCCCGATTTTCCCAAGCCTGGGATTATTTTCAAAGATATTACTCCGGTTTTAAAGAATCCAGATACCTTTAAAAAGGTTATAGATACTTTTCAGGAACACTATCAGAACCTAGATTTCGATTATATTGTGGCTGTAGAGTCCCGGGGATTTATTTTTGGTGCCGCTTTGGCCCAGAAGATGGGCAAAGGGATGCTCCTGGTGCGCAAACCGGGCAAATTGCCCCGTAAAACCCTGAAAGAGACTTATGAGTTGGAATATGGCACCGATACTTTAGAGATCCACCAGGATGATATCAAGCCTGGCGACAAAGTGATTATCATGGATGATCTATTAGCCACCGGCGGCACCGCCCAGGCCGTATCCAGGATGCTAAAAAAATTGGAGGCTCAGGTGGTGGAGCAGGCTTTTGTAATCGAACTAGGCTTTTTAAAAGGCCGGGATAAGTTGGCCCCAGATCAGATTTATTCCATGATCAATTTTGAGTAGGTAAATGGCAATTGACTTTTCATCAGTATTGAGATAAGAAAATTATCAATCTTATCAATCTTATCAATCAATGCCCCCGTAGCTCAGGGGATAGAGCTGGGGATTCCTAATCCTCGTGCCGCAGGTTCGATTCCTGCCGGGGGCACCATACTTCACTTTTCCTGGGCCAACTCCAGGATCAATGCCTTAATTTTCGATGAAATTCTGAAATTTTGGGCAATTATCTGATTGAGCAGCGGTTTTATTTCTTTAATTATGCCATCTTTTTTAGCGATTAGGATCATTCCCAAAGAGCCAATTACTTCGGTGTTTAACGCCTTGCAACAATTTCTGGCCGCCCGATCATCGATGATAGCAGTATAATCTGTATTTTGTTCAGTCCAGGATATTACCTCCGTTTCACCCAATCCAAGATCCCAGGCAATTACTTTAGGGGAAAAATGTTCAATTTTTTGGATATATTGTTCGCCTTGCCCTCCATTTAACCATCTCCTGGCCTTATCGCTGGCCGGCCCTTGATTTATCTCTTCCAAAACACCTTCCGGGATAACTAGTTTGTCCGATAAATCCTCCAGCAACTTTATCTGACCTATTTTACCCAGAATAATTAATGGGGAAGAGTTTACCACCCATTTCCTACCCATTATTAAATTCCTTTTTCAACTCATCCGCTGTCACCTGAAAAGGAGATACCTGGAATCTTGATAATGCCTCCAGGAATTTATGCCTGCTTATTCCGGCTATCTCAGCCGCTTTTGATTGGGAGATTAGGCCGATTTCATGCCATTTTACCGCTGCCGCCAGGCGCATCTCTTCAACAAATTCATTGGGGGCTTTTTTAAGGGCGGAGAAAACATTTTCAGGCAGTTCTATATTTAGTTGGACAGACATTTTTATACCTCTTTTCTCTTTGAGACATTGGCGGGCTTAGAGCAATTGACATTTGTAACCCATTTCCTATCTTATCAATCTCAACTGTTTTTAGCAACTTTGCCATTATCTCCAAATAGCGATAGCCAGAAATTTGCCAATGAAAAGAAAAAAAATGGTGCAAAAATGGTGCACTCAGCCACAAAAACAAGCAACAAATTACCACTTGACACAATAAGCCATTCAGCATAACATTTTGAATATATTGATGTAGTTGATTGTGATGTTTTGTTGCTTGCGGTTGGATTACGATTCCTAATCCTCGTGTCGCAGGTTCGATTCCTGCCGGGGGCACCATGTATATCAGGGGGTTGCGGGTTGTCATGACCTGCAACCCCTTTTTAGTTTGGGGTTTTAGCCCCACATTTGCCCTCCATTTCTGATCAGATTGCCAGGAGGTAGTTAGATTGAGTAAATATTTAACCGTAATTATGGCTTTTTTATTTTTTTTATTCATTCTCAACTGTGATTCAGCGGATAGTGGCGGCAGTTCAGAGGAGGAGAAAACCAACACTCCAGGTTTTGTTCCAGTCACTGGCGGCGCTTTTACCATGGGGAGTCCAGAGAGTGAAGGTGGCCGCAAAGATGATGAGGATCTCCATCAGGTCACCTTGACATACAATTTTGAAATAGCCGCCACAGAGGTGACTCAAAAGGAGTTCAGCCATTTAATGGGTTATAATCCTAGTAAATTTTCATCCTGTGGAGATGATTGTCCGGTGGAGAGTGTGAGTTGGCATGAGGCAATTGCCTTTTGCAATGTCCTCTCCGGGAGCAGGGATTATGAGGAGTGTTTTGACTGCAGCGGCAGCGGCAAGGAAGTAAAAGAGTGTAAATTGAAAGATAAATTTACCCGGCCCCAGGAGTGTAAAGGGTATCGCCTGCCCACCGAGGCGGAGTGGGAGTATGCTGCCCGGGCAGGGAGCGGGAGCGCTTTTTACAGCGGTGACATAACCGAAGAGTATGGCCTTGATCCAAATCTCGATAAGATTGGCTGGTTTGACTTTAACTCCGATTATAAGATTCATCCAGTAAAAGGAAAAGAGGCCAATGTCTGGGGACTCTACGACATGAGCGGTAATGTTGTGGAGTGGGTGTGGGATTGGCGGGAAGATTACTTATCAGGTCCGGCAACAGACCCGGTTGGACCTGTATCGGGCGACCGCCGGAGTCACCGCGGCGGCAGTTATAGTGATCATGCCAGGACATGCCGGTCAGCCTTCCGCAGCCACGATTATCCCGACAGTCGCCTCGCCATTTTGGGTTTGCGGGTAGTGAGAACAACTACTGTCTATTGATGAGGCGAGAGTTTCCGGCCCACCAGATAGCCAAAACGATCAACAAATTGTTCAGAGGTCATGTTGGCGGCCATGGCCATCTTTTCCAGCATGATATTGGAATCGAAATCACTTGGTTCCAGCCGGATCATATATTCCCGGGCTATCTTGAACTGCAACGAATTAATATCCACCTGCCGCACCTGGGTTTTACCAGTTTGGGGATCCATTATCTCGCTAAAGGGGATTGGAACCACCTGGTTGCCCTGCACAGTGATCAGGGCATTGGTGCCGCCATTGTGGAGAAACTCCATGGCACTGTGCCCCAGGTTGATAGTATATTCGATATCCAGGGCAGTGGGAGCGGCGCAGCGTAGTTCATAACCGATCTCTTTGTCAATGGCAGTGGTCATCTCCACTTTCATTTTCCGCACCTGTTTTTTGACTTCATCTTTGATCATATCGCCAAACTTGATCTCTGCCAGGCGGATATGGCCGTGAGCATCTTTTTCCACCCGATCCAGCATCTTTAGATCGCTATGGTCCATATACTCCATCAAGCCTTCGGCCAAAACCACTACCCCATAGGGGCGTCCATGAACCAGGCGTTTGATGATAGAACCCAGGATAATATCCACCACTTCGGGGAGTCTAACCGGGGCGCCATTCCACTCTTCTGGAATAAGAGTCAGGGTGGCTCCGGAACTTTTGCCCATTCCCAGAGCCAGGTGTCCCGCTGAACGGCCCATGGCCACGGCAATGACCCAGCGGCTGGAGGTTTTAGCCTCGTTCATCAGGTTGGTCAACAGGTAGGTACCCACCTGGCGGGCGGTTTCATAGCCAAAAGTTGGAATCCCCTCGGGCAGGGGCAGGTCGTTATCAATAGTTTTGGGCACATGAGCGCAGTTAAGGGTCACCCCCATATTTTTACTGGCATATTCACCCACCTTGTAGGCGGAAAAAGCGGTATCATCACCACCAATGGAAACCAGTTTGGTCACTCCCATATCTACCAGGGAGCAAA
Source organism: uncultured Myxococcia bacterium (assembly GCA_964617105.1). Taxonomy (GTDB): domain Bacteria; phylum CAZTWC01; class CAZTWC01; order CAZTWC01; family CAZTWC01; genus CAZTWC01. The sequence goes on along the minus strand of CAZTWC010000074.1, from coordinate 2,470 downwards.
CCACCTTTTTTAGAAGCGCCTCTTTTTTGGTTGGGTTGGTTCTGGCAGTACCCAGAATACTGCCACCTTCCAGATGGATGCGGCTTACCAGGTCGGTGTTCAGGTTGATAATTTTTTTCTGCCCTTCGCATAGCCAGCGGTAACCATCGCGTAAACCGATAACCTCATAACCCAACTCCTGGGCATGCAAAGTGGCGGAATGGATTACGCCGTTAATTCCGGGGGCTGGGCCACCGCCTACTACAATGGCAACTTTTCCTTTTTCTGCTGGTATGGTCATTTTTTGAACTCCTTTCGATTTACGATTTAATGTCGGGAACTCTCTTTTCTTCTTAAAGTGTGTGGGTTAATCTTCCGGAAGGTTGATATTCAATTCCCACTTTAAAGTGTTGAAATTTTCCAGGGTATTGTGGATCATACAAGAGTTGGCCACTCTATACAGGGCCTGCTCATATTTCTCTGGCACCCCTTTGGGCAGTGTTACCCTCATAGTGATACTGTTGATCCGGTTAGGGCCATCGCCCTTTTTGGACTTTTCCCAGTCCGCCTCCACCAGCAGCCCATCAATATCTATATCTTTGCGGGCTAAAAAACCCTGAAGATAGACACCAATGCACACTGCCAGGCTGGAGATAAACATTTCCGATGGCATCATGCCCTTGTCATCGCCGCCATCCTCTTTGTCCTGGTCACATATATATTCGTGTCCTCTTATTTGAATATTAAAAGCCTTGTTCTGATAATATTGTGCTTTTAGTTTCATAATATTTCCTGGTCATCGAGTCAGTGGTTGATTTTAGATTTTAGGTTAAAGTACTTAAAAATATCCAAATCAGGAGAGATAACCAGACGGGTCTGCGGGTTAAAAATCTGTTTATAACTTTCCAGCATGCGGTTAAACTCGTAAAATTCCCGATCCTTGTTAAAGGCCAGAGAGTAAATTTTAACAGTTTTGGCATCACTATCACCCATTATTAACTGGGCTTTTTTATAGGCTTCTGCCAGAAGAATCGATTTCTTTTTGTCCGCTTCCGCCTTTATCCTCAGCGACGCCTCCTCTCCTTCGGAGCGGTAGCGTTTGGCCTCTCTCTCTCGTTCAGCCTGCATACGACCATAAACCGCTTTTTCGTTTTCCGGCGGCAAATCGGCCCGTTTCATGCGTACGTCAAAAACTTCCACTCCATATTCACGGGCTTTACTATTAGATTTTTGGGTCACAGAAGCCATAATTTTTGACCTTACATGAGCAACAATCTCGTCTAGATTGAACTTACCCAACTCCAATCTCAATTCGGAATAGATAATGTCGTCCAACCTGGATTGAGCGCCTTCCTCGTTGCGCACGGTTTGGTACAATTTTAACGGATCGATTATTCGCCACTGGGCATAGTTGTCCACTACCAGATTTTTTTTGTCTTTGGTGATGATCTCGGTGGGTGATGAGTCGTAGTTTAGTAAACGGTTGTCAAAAAAAATAGCGTTCTGCACCAGGGGCAATTTAAAATGGAGACCAGGTTTTTTGATGGTCTTGATAGGTTTTCCCAACATCAGCACTATGGCCGACTGGGTTTGGTCAATTCTGAAAAGGGACTGACTTATGATCACTGCCAGCACCCCGATAACAACAATAATAGTAACCAATACTTTATTCATCTATACTCTCCTTAATTCCCCTTTTTGGTAGTGATGCCAGCCCGATTCAAATTTCCCTGTCCAGTCAGACCATTGTTGGTCAAGGGTAAATAGGGCACTGCATTTTCACCCATTTTGTTGCTGACAATAATTTTGTCCACCTTGGAGAGGATATTTTCCATGGTTTCGATATACAGTCTGGATTTGGTGATCTCCTTGGCTTTGCTGTATTGTTCCAGAATTTTTTCAAACCGGCGGGCTTCACCCTCTGCCCGGGAGATTTTTGATTTGGCATAAGCCTGGGCTTCGTTGATCATTTTTTGGGCCTGCCCCTTGGCTTTGGGGATAATATCATTGTGATAGCCATCTGCCTGGTTGATAATTTTGTTTTTATCTTCACGGGCCGAGGCCACGTCTTTAAAAGACGCCATTACTGCCCGGGGCGGCTGCACATCCTGCAATTGAACCGCCACAATATCTATCCCGCTCTTATATGAATCCATAATAGATTGCAGAAGATGTTGGGCCTCCTGCTGTATCTTAAATTTTTTGCTGGTCAGAATACTGTCAATTTTATTTTTACCCACCACTTCCCGCATAGATGCCTCAGTGGCTTCTTTTAATATACGGGGCTGATTTTTAACATTAAAGAGATAAGCAATAGGGTCTTTAATTTTATATTGGACAATAAATTCCACTGCCACAATATTCTCATCGCCACTTAGCATCAGGGCTTCCCTGGGCCTCCGTTCATAGCGGGCCGGTGGTGTGGCCGAGATGGTCCTGAAACCTATCTCCACCCTTTGCACTTTGGTGACTTTGGGTTTTACCACGTTTT
>CAZTWC010000073.1:0-13974 GCA_964617105.1 uncultured Myxococcia bacterium | reverse complement strand
CGTCGAGGATTAAATAGTTTTGGGCAACAACGCAGATGCGCCGCAATCGTCGCCCTCATCCTTAATCTTCTAGTTTTAAATCCTCAAATATATCCATATCAGTATCGGTTATTTCATAGCCAGCCTTTTTCAAGGCTTCTACCAGTTCATCTTCACCGATATCCAGGAGTCTAAACCAGGCTTCTGCTTTTTTAATATTGGAGGCAGTGATATAGCCCAGCATCATAGCATTCATAGCGGCTTTCATACCGTGAACCTGAAAGGCGATAAGCGTATCCAACCCGCCCCTTTTTACTGTAAAGAGTGTGGATTCCGGATCATCCAGATGTCCCTCCCCATAAGTACAATCTCCCTTTTCGATTTTTAACCAGTATTCATTCTGGGCAACCCGATCAGTATCATCATCGTTTACTATCAAGTTGTAGATATAGGTTTCATCCACCTCACCTTTTACTAGATGGGGCAAAGCAGACATCAAAACGTTAATAGGAAGTTCTTCCAGGGTATATTTTTCCATAACACAACTCCTAACTCGTTAGGCTTTTACCATGACATACAAATTATCCATAGCAAAAGCAGAACCTGGGAAAATAAAATGAATGAGCATTCACTCACTATACAGACCAACTCTCATTATAGCAAGGGCTTTTTGCTCTTTCCAGAAGTTACTTGAAAAAAAACTGTACTTTATGTTAATATAAACCACTTTGGTTTTATTTGGTTAAATTCCGGCAGGCCATAATCTCCATGGAAAATTTAGACCCTCGATATAAAAACATCCTCAAAGCGATTATTGATGAGTATATTTTTACAGGTGAACCTGTAGGTTCAAAAACTATTGTAAGCCAGTATCCTTTTAATCTTTCGGCGGCTACTATCCGTAATGTAATGGCTGACCTTTCAGATATGGGACTGATACAGAAGCCCCATGTTTCCGCCGGACGGCAACCAACCGAGAAAGGTTTTCGGTTTTATGTGGATAGTTTGCTCACGGCCAGTGATATCTCCGCAAAAGAAAAAGAGTTAATCATCAGAAAGTATAAATTTTCCAGCAAAGATATCCCATCTCTGATGAAATTGACTTCCGACATTTTAAGCAGTCTCAGCCAATTCGTAGGCATAATCCTGGCTCCCAAGGTGGACGAAAATATTTTTAAACATATAGAATTTGTCCATTTGCATAGCAATAACTACCTGGTTATCCTGGTCACCCACTCTGGCCTGGTTAATAATAAATTTATCGCCATCGATTTTGATTTAAACTCCAGTGAATTGAAACGGATGGAAAATTATCTCAACCAGGTGATGGGAGGACTTTCCATCGCCCAGGTGCGAACTACCATCTTACATGAGATGCGTAAAGAGGAAACCACCTGTAATTCCATGATAAACAAGGCTCTTGCCCTGGGAAACATAATCTTGTCCGATGAAAATTACCAGATGGCGGAACTGTTTATTAACGGTCAATACAATATTATTGATTTACCCGAATTCGCTGACCTGGACAAACTTAAACAACTGATGAAAACCTTGCAGGAGCGAAAAAAACTGATCTCTCTTTTAGATGCCACCACCAATACCTCAGAAATTCAAATTTTTATTGGTAGTGAGTCCGGCTCAAAAGAGATTTCCGACTGCAGTCTGGTAACCGCAAAATATAGGCAAGATAACCAGGTGTTAGGTACACTGGGAGTTATCGGTCCCAAAAGAATGGATTACGGCCGTATTATCCCCATGGTAAATTTTACCGCTAAAATATTATCCAAACTTATTGGAGATTATTCTTAACTTATAATTATCTAACTGATTGGGAAAACCTTATGAGCAAAGTTATCGGAATTGATCTGGGAACCACCAACTCCTGTGTCGCTGTTTTAACAGGTGGTGAACCAACTGTTATTCCTAATCCGGAGGGAAGCAGAACCACCCCTTCCATGGTGGCTTTTCTCGATAACAACGAACGACTGGTTGGGCAAGTGGCTAAAAGACAATCTGTCACCAATCCGGAAAATACCATCTACGGGGTAAAACGGTTTATTGGCAAAAAGGCTCTTTCCGATGAGATTACCAAATCCTCCGCTACTTTTCCCTTTAACATTATCCCTTCCGAAAACGGTGATGCCTGGGTAGAAGTGCAAGACAAAAGCCATAGTCCAGCCGAAATATCTGCCTTTATTCTACAAAAAATGAAACAAAGCGCCGAGGATTTTCTCAACGAACCGGTAACCGATGCAGTTATTACTGTTCCCGCCTATTTTGACGACAGTCAAAGGCAGGCGACTAAAGATGCCGGTAAAATCGCAGGTTTGAATGTATCACGTATTATCAACGAACCTACCGCAGCCGCTCTCTCTTATGGATTGAACAACCAGAAAAACCTTAAAGTTGCCATCTATGACCTGGGTGGCGGCACCTTCGACATATCGATTCTGGAGTTGAAAAGCGGTGTATTCCAAGTTAAATCAACCTGCGGGAATACTCACCTGGGCGGAGAAGATTTTGATACCGCTATAGTGCAATACCTGTTGGATGAATATCTGGAAAAACACGGTAAAGACTTGAAACAAGACAAGATGGCCCTGCAGCGGTTAAAAGACGCGGCAGAAAAAGCTAAACACGAACTCTCATCCACTACCATGACCGACATTAACCTCCCTTTTATCACTTCTGATGAAACCGGCCCCAAGCATCTCAATGTAGTACTTAGCCGTGCTAAGTTGGAAAGTATGACCAGTGAGTTGGTGGATAACACCATTGTACCCTGTGGACAGGCCCTTTCCGATGCTAATTTGAAGCCCGAAGATATCGATGAAGTGATCCTGGTGGGGGGCATGACCCGAATGCCCAAAATACAAGAAAAAGTAACCGCCTTTTTTAAGAAGCCCCCCAATAAAAGTGTCAATCCCGATGAGGTGGTGGCTATTGGCGCCGCCATCCAGGGTGGTGTTCTCTCGGGAGAAGTATCCGATCTCCTGCTTTTAGATGTTACTCCCCTTAGCCTGGGGGTTGAAACCGCCGGCGGCGTATTCACCAAATTGATAGAACGCAATACCACTATTCCTACCCGCCGGGGCCAAATCTTTTCCACGGCCGCCGACAATCAAAATTTTGTCAACATCCATGTTCTGCAGGGTGAACGTCCCATAGCAGCGGACAACAAGTCTTTGGCCCATTTCGTTCTGGACGGCATACCTCCGGCACCCAGAGGAGTCCCGCAAATCAAGGTGAATTTCGAAATAGATGCTAACGGAATTGTTGGTGTTTCCGCCAAGGATTTGGGAACCGGTAAAAAACAATCCGTGCAAGTGAAGGCAACCTCTGGCCTCACTGAGAATGAGATTGAAACAATTATAGAAGATGCCCATAGTTATCAACAAGAAGACCAACGCAAAAAAGAGAACAGCGTATTTTTGAACCGGGTAGATGGACTTCTATACACAACTCAACGGGCAGTTGATGAATATTCCAAGGTAATGAGCACCGAAGAGATAGAGAAGGTGAACCTTCTGGTTGAACAGGGCAAACAACTTTTAGCCAAAAAAGAGGTAGAAAACTTAAAAGTGATTGCCGAAGAACTGGAACAAATTGTCTACCAGGCGGCAAAAAAAATATATGGCCAGTAAAAATTACTATGCTGCTTTAGGTGTCAACCGCAATGCACCTGAAAAAGAGATCAAGAGTGCATTTAAAAGACTAGCGCTACAATACCATCCAGATAAAAATCCCGATAATCCCCGGGCAGAAGAAAAATTCAAACAAATATGCGAAGCCTACCAGGTGTTGAAAGACAGCCAAAAGAGAAAAAAATACGATCTTTATGGCGCCAATTGGCAATCAAAAAATGGTAAATCAGAGCCTGAACCTGAGGAAGATATTGATCATGACAGTCTCTTTAAAGAGATCTTCGGAGATTATTTTTCCAGTTCTAAAAAAAGAGGCGGCGTTAAAGGGGCAGATCTGAAATGCCAGGTCAACCTCTCTTTTGAAGAGGCTATAAACGGTTGCGAAAAAGAGATATCCCTCAAGGCAGAGATTAAATGCTCCCAATGTGGAGGCAGCGGTGCCAGGACCAAAAAAAGCAAAAATCAATGTAAAACCTGCGGAGGCAGCGGCCAAGTTCAAGTGCAGCAAGGATTTTTCAATGTTCCCAGAAAATGCCCTGATTGCCAGGGACAGGGGACATTAATTATCGATCCTTGCCCCAAATGCCAGGGAAAAGGAAAAATACCCGGCGCCCGGTATATCACCGTCAAAATCCCTGATGGGGTAAAAGATGCCGCCAGGTTGAAAATTAATGGAGAGGGCGGAACTGGAAAAAAAGGGGGCGAAGCCGGCGATCTTTTTATAGATGTAACGGTGCAAGAACATCCCTTTTTCACCAGAAAAGAAAAGGATATATTCTGTGAAGTGCCCATCTCTTTTGCCTCGGCAGCCCTGGGTAATAAAATAGAAGTTCCAACTGTTGACGGCAAAGTAAAAATTACCGTCAAACCTGGTATCCAAAGTGGTACAACCCTGCGATTGCAAGGAAAAGGAGTAGGAAAAGGAAGAGGAAAGCAGGACAAACGCGGAGATCAACTGGTGAAAGTAGTAATTGAAACACCCACCAACCTCAACCGGGAACAGAAACGATTGTTAAATAAATTTGAGGAAATATCAAAACCTGATGCCCATCCGGTCCGGAAAAGTTTCTTAGACAAATTAAAAGAGTTGACCAAAATAGCTTAAAATAGGTTGTACTACTACAGCTCGATTTTAGTTAATTTAACTACCGTAGCATCTTTCAATTGAGTGTTGCCACCCTCGTTCAAGTCATTAATTACTATTTTTTCGGTCTGTCCCGGTTTCAAGCCCCCAAACTTCTGCCATACTGATAGATAGACTATACCCCCCTTCTGGTTATACAGAGTAAAAGTCAAAACCGTATCGCTAGTGAAATCTTTTTGGGTGACCAGGTCAAAGGCAGCCAGGTTATAGGCTATTTTTTGGGAGGAAAAGTTCTCCACCGTTATATTGCCCGGTTCCAGAATACTCCCTTTTTGTTTAAACTCCTGGTCGGCAATTTTTTCTTTTTTATCCAACTCCTGAAAATTACCAGTTTTAATAAACTGGGCATATTCCTCGGCAGGAATATAGGATTTGATCAATTCTGTGACTTTGGGAATCTGAACCCCTTGAATACTGATAAATTCTTTACCAAAGTTGTGAGTAAAAGGTATACGCTGCCCTTCAATGATATCTTCCAGGTCAAAACGGATATTCACATGCTTAGAAGTGCCATCGACCAATTTTCCAGTAGTGGAAACCATCAGGCTTATACCGCCGACAAACTTTTTATTGAACCGTAAATCTGCGCTAACCTGGTGTTTCACTACTTTTTCCTGTTGAAAAGAAGATATAGAAACCATTTTATCAATTTTATGACTATCAATTATTACATTGGGCGGTAATTTTTGATTTGTCTGGCCAATGACCTGGGGTTTCCCTTTTTGTGTCGAAGCGCAACTCCAGACAATCAATATCAATACCAACAAGCACTTGACTATTATAATCTTCTTAATCATAAGCCATCTCCTGAAATATCTGAGAAAAAATTTTACTGGAATCTAAAAATAACCATTACTACTGATATATTTCTACCATAAGTTACCTAAAAACTCACCGGTTATTTTTTGCTTGCAAAAATAGTGGTAATATTTTATCCTTTTTAAAATTTTTTTAGATGAAGTTCTTTTATTTCATAGCCTTTATCAGGCAATTCAACTTGGGGGTAAAGTTTCCATGGATGACAACAATAACGATCAAAAGATCAGGCGCCGTATTTATGTAGTGGATAGAGACTTCCAGTTAAAATACACCGCCCTTATCGTGGGAGTAGGAATGGGAATATCCATTATCCTGGGATTCTTCCTCTATAGAGCCCATGTGGAAAACACTGAACTCCTCAATATAGGACAGGTAATGGCTGCCGAAGTGGCAAAATATGATACCAGAGTACTGTATTATATTGTGGCCTTTATTATTGCCATGGGGGTAGCCCTCACCATCTACGGCGTTCTCGTTACTCACCGGATAGCCGGTCCTCTCTTGGTGATAAGTCGCCACCTAAATTCTATTGCCCGCGGTCAATACCCCGATGTTAGACCCTTAAGAAAACATGATGAGTTAAAAGATTTCTTCGACATTTTCAACTCCATGCTGAACAGCCTTAGAGATAAAGACCGGGAGGATATTTCCGATATCGAGCAGGTGATCGAAGCCATCGATAATCAAAAAGGTGAAGATGGGGTGGAAGTTTTAATAAAAATGAAGAGTAGAAAAGCAAAACTCTTAGAGCAACTCATGTAGTTCTCTTCCAGCCCTCTACTTTTGAACTAATCCTGCTACTCATCTCCTCCACCTTTGACAATATTACAATACTATTACGCATTACGTAATAGTATTGTAATATGATAAAATCATTTCAATGCAAAGAAACCAAAACTCTTTTTAACGATATTAACGTTCCAAAATTTAAGGCTATCGAGCGTACTGCCAGCAATGAATTGCAACATCCCAAAAGGGATGACCTGCAATGTAAGCTAATGAAGATGCATCCGAATTTTACTACTTGCAGATACCATTTGATGGAAAACAATTATTAGACTTAATCACCGGATCTCCGGTCGTTTTATCCACACACACGTCATACATGGAACCCTGGCTCAGGGGCACACACTTGCTCCCGGCCGGACAGCCTTGCAGCATTGGACAAGGAATATAGAGGATGGGAAGGCAAGAGAACTCGCCCGGGCAGGCATTATTACCCATGGTCGGATTGCAGGGAAAACCACAAGAGGTCTGCCCGAATCCACCTAACGACACACATTCGGCCCCACTACCCAAAGAGGTGCACTGCAACGGGCTGTTGCAGGGCTTGCAGTAATCGTCGGGCCGGGGATTTTGCATACAGGTTTTGGATTTTACACTACAGATTTTTTTCCAACTGCAGTAGGAGTTATCTTTGCAACCCACTGCACATTGGCCGTTGGAGCAAACATAACGCGAACCAGGACCTTGCCCCAGAGGACAATGATAACTTTCGGTACAGCCAGGGGTACATTTTCCCGACTTGTTGCCCGTAGCGATTTGGCAATAAGAGCCTTGTTGGCCAAATTCGCAATGAATATCTTGAGTGCATACATTGCTGGGGATGCAGGCGCCGGTTTTGCTGTCGCAAATGGCATTCTGCTCCTTGCAATCAGAATTACTGTGACAGTTGGGACGAAGTTGACAATGGCCGGTTCGCAAGTTGCATACCTCTCCCACCGCGCAGGCTTCATCGCTATAACATTTACAGGTCTGCAACTCTCGGTCACAGGTCATGCCAGAGGGGCAATCGGAGTCGGCATCGCAAAAACCGGAACTAACTTCTTCGGAGCCGCATCCGCCCAAAAATAAAATTGTCAGGCCGATTATCAACAATCCGGTTGCTATTTTTCGAACCATCTCTTTTTTACTGCAATGTGATCCTCTATCTGCATTGTATTTCATCTTTATTTCCTCGCTATTAAATCGCGGTAATAATATGTCGGTAGTTGCCAGTTACGTTAGACTTTAGATTAAGAAGTTCCGTCTCAATAGTTTGTCAGGGTGAAGTATTTGACCTCTACCATGCTGCCAGGTCCGGGTATAGCGTCACCGTCAAAATAGATGGTGTTTTGCTTACTCTCATAAATCCAGCCATCAATGATACTGCCCGTCTTTTGGTCGATTAGACAGGAGATACCATATTCTGTCCTGGGGTCCTTAGTGGGATCGCACTGTATCTGGCACCGGGCCCTGATATTTTTGTTATGATATCCCTCAATAATATCCATGGTGTCCCGCAGAGAACAGCGATATTTTATGTTCACAATTACCGGTTCACCCATTTTGGGCTTGCGGGTCAAAGGCAACCGCCGCTTTAGTCCACTGGCGGTAAAACCCAATTTTTGCAGGGTGGCGTTATAGTTTTCGTCACACAGGTCAGCGGCTTCAAAATTGGATACCTCGGCCAATTTCACATATCTATCGCCTTGCTCCTCGTTGCCCGTGGAGCCCTGAGCCTTCCTGCACTTGCTGATATCGATAGCCACCACTGCGGAAATAATCACCAGATTATCGTTGCCAAGCACCTTCAACTGTTTGAAAAAACGCCAGTACCACTCGATTTCTCCAAAAGACTGATCATCCTCATCGCTAACAAAGATAATGAATAGAGCAGCTTCGGGGCGCAAAAAACAACCGGCTGGATTTTTCCCGGTATTGTCAAGGCATTTGATGTTTTCTTTTTCCAACAGCAATTTGGCGGCTTCCATCCCCTTTTCCTGGGCCGAACCCTTAACACCTACCTTGACATTCTGGGCAAAAGCAGAGATAGCGGCCGCATCACCCATGTCACTCTTTTTGATCACCCGGGGATTACCCTGAAGAATTCCCACCTGAGTCTTACTGTTAGTATCAGTGGTTATAACCCCTACATGATAATCCACCTTGGCTTTGGTGAGGGTGTGGATAAACTTATCGAAATTAGCGGCCAGTTTGTTCTGCTCCTCCATCATACTGCCCGAATTATCGATAACCCACAGCACATCGATCATGGATTGCTCGGTCTGGTACCACTGGTCGATCATCTCTTTGGGGATAAAGGCTTCTATCAACTCCACATCATCATCGCAACCCCATAATCCCGGCAGAGAAAAAACCAATAAAGCCGTAAACAGCAATAGCAACTTAGATTTAGTCTTGGTAATTGGATTCATAATCCCCCTCCAATATTAAAAAATTGTCTAATACTTAAAAAATCTCAGATAGGAAGTTTTAGTATATCATCAGATTCAAATATAGTCAATTTGAGATTTTTTTTAGGGGGGGGGTTCTAAACTACTTCACCGGTAAACCGCCAACTATTTATGTTCCTTCTCTGCCTCTAACTGACTATCAACCTCTTTCAGATGTCTTTTCAGCATTTTTTGGCGTTTTATCAACATCCTCCGGTGAATGGACTTGTGGATACGGGGGATACTCAAAATAAATCTTGCCTGTTCCTGGGGTGACAAAATCTGACGAATTTTAACAATCTGATCATGCTGTAGTTGGTGTATCTTTTTCTTGGACGCCAGCAATTTATCGATCAGGGAGGTTATTTGTTTATCATCGGCTTTACCCTCTTTGACCATCTGGTGCAAGGTTTTTATAATCTTATGTTTCTCTTTTTTAACGGTTTTGAACTGTTCATCGGTTTGAGCGAATATTTTTTTCACTGCAGCCAATTTTTCTCCCTTAAGTCCCAATTTTTCATTGAGGATCTTTTCCCTGACCTTTTTTATCATTTGGTGCCGTTCTTTCCACATTTTTTTGTTATGATGACCATGCCCTTTGCCGTGCATTTTTCCTGCCATCGGGCAATCTCCCCCCATTCCGCCACCATGGCCACCCATCTGGGCGTAAACCGGGCCGGCTAACCAAATAAACAGACAAATTACCGCGAGTTTTTGATAAATCTTCATCTTTCACTCCTTTACTAAGTGGTTGTGATTATTAGTGTCATCTAAAATCAAGGCTAACAACACCGGTTCAATATCTTCAGGTTCTTCCAGGTATTCGAAAAAGGTATCTTCATCAGATGTCAACGAAGCGAATCCCTCCATCAAGGAGGCAATTACCTTCTGAACCGTTTCTTGAGAAATGGGGCTGGAACTATTTTCCCAATCACTCAAATCCTGCCCCCAAACCTGGTCAAAATAGTAATTTTCATCATTTAGCTCCAGAGAAACGTTCTCCATCCCTCCCGCTACCTGGCCTATCTTGTCCGGGAGGCTGCTATACCGGTAAAAAATGACCGTTGCCACTATCAAAACCAGAGTGGCTGCCAGGGCCATAAGCCTAATCCATGAATTTCGAGATGGATTAAGTGCAGCGGTAATATTGCGCCGGAGGCTAGCCCTCTCAGAGAGCGATAGCGTTGCTCCAGCCTGCCGGTAAATCTGTTCAATATCTTTCAGGTCATCCATGGTAACCTCGTAAAAAACTGTAACTCCTAAAGAGTTTTCCTCCCAATACCCCTCAACCACGAAATTCTTGTTTTAATTTTTTTACCCCGCGGTAATACAGGGCTCTGGCCGCTTCGGGTGTGGTGGATAAAACTTTACCTATTTCTCTATAAGACAAGTCCGCGTCCAAACGTAAACTTATCACCTTCTGCTGCTCCCGGGTCAACCTGCTCAAAGCCTCTTTCAAGGCAATCTGCTGCTCCAGATTCCTTTCCTCCCGGCCTCTGTCATGGGCTGGAATCGCCTCGACCGATTGGAGGAGATTAGTACTCTTTTTTTCTCTGGTCAACAGAGTTTTCAACCGGTTTAAAAGGATAGTAAAAAACCATGAGGAAAATTTTCTGCGCCGCTTAAACTTTCGGCCGTGTTTAAGCACCCGGATAAACGCTTCCTGCACTGCATCCAGAGCCAGTTCTCTATTACAACAATAACGAAAAGCCACCCTAAAAGCCCGCTCTTCATAGCGCTTGACCAAAATAGTCATAGACTTCTGGTCACCTTCAATATATTGAGCCAACAACTTTTCGTCAGTAATATTGCCATCTTTAATTTCCGGCATGGTATGAATTACGGTTGCATCCATATTGTATATCCTACCCTATATACTCAGACGGCAAAGAAAATGTGACGTATATTTTTTTCAATAATCATTATTATTGTTATGATATACTGTAGCGGTTCTTAATCAAGCAACATTTTTGAAACAATTTACTTTCATGAAATAGCATTCCTACGATAATGAATAAACATTGGCCCATATTCTGCCGGGGAACAATTTTCCTTTTGGCCTTCCTGTTTTTGCTTCTCAAAGCCTACGGCCTGCGCTACGCGGTTTCTGATGAAAACATCTATTTTTACCTGGCCCACAGGGTTTCCCAGGGAGTATTGCCCTATAAACATTTTTTCTTTGCCCATCCTCCCTTTCATTTATTTGTATTGGCCATCTTTTTTAAAATTTTCGGATATAGTTTTATTCTGGCCAAGACGATTCCTCTGCTGGCAGCCTTTTCCAGCGGACTGCTAATAAGTTCTATGGCCAGGCGCATATGGGGTGAAGGTACAGCCGTTTTAACCGCCCTCTTTTATTTTGGCAGCCATGATCTTCTCCGGGCCTCATCTCACTGCACCGGCATCAATATCGCCATCTTTTTTATGGTATTGGCCCTCTACCTGCTGGTAATTCACCGCCAGGAGATAACCAGCGGTCTTTTACTGGCCTGCGGCGCCCTTACCGGCTTCTATATTATGCCGGGAGCCTTGATGGCTTTAACTCTGCTTTTCATAGCTGATCCGGCCAAAAGTAAAAGGGCCACCCTGGCCTTTTTCGGAATGCTACTGGGAACAAACCTGGTGTTCATCTTAGTTTTCGGCTACTCATACCTGGAACCGGTCTATCTCTACCACTTTAACAAACCTGGTATAGGCGGCTCCAACCTGAAGATGTTCAACAGTGTCCTATTTCACAACCCCTGGCTCTTCCACGCCTTGCTCCTCACCTTGCCAATAATTATTTTAAAGATAACCGGTTGGTTCTCATCTGATCGCACTACCCCAAAAACCCAGCCCTTTAAAAACCAAAAGAATACCAGGCATTTTAATGCCGGGTTGAAAAGCCTTTCTGCTTTCAGACAAAAGTTACTTAAGAGCCAAAACCGTTCTCACGCCCTGATCTTGGCCTGCTGGCTTTTTGCTCTGGGCTACCTGGTGTTTATCTGGTCTTTAAAAAGAACTTTCCACTTCTATTATTTACTTCCCTTTCCTGCTCTCAGTTTACTGGCTGCCTCCAGTTTTTGGGCAATTTGGCTTTATGGGCAAGAACGGGTAAAACTATATAGAAGCATTACAACATATAAAGGTAAAAGAGAAAAAAACCGCCCTCAAAGGTTCCGGCTCAGGTGGGTCGCTTTTTTAGCATTTTGGTTGTTTATCTTGACGATGCTACCCCTGGTGCGTAACTATTCTCAGCAGCAACTTAGTTATTTCAAACGACTAAAAGGCACCACCAGTTATTATAACTGGCAGAATTCACCTCCTCTGGGATATCTAAACCAGGTGTTCAAAAAACTCTTTTGGCCCCAGGGCCGCACTATCAGCAAATTTTACCTGGGCGTCAACTACTACCTCTGGCACGAAAGCCGTTATCTGACTATTGCCCCCCAGATGGCCCAATATGTAAAAACCAACTCCCTGCCTGACCAAACCATATTCGGTGACTCCACTACGGCTCCCCTGGTGGCTCTATTATCTGACCGTAAAATCAGTGCTGATTTCGCCGACACCAATTCCATGCGCTTTCGCTCAAAAACTACCACGGTGGAACAGTGTTTGAACAAAATAGCCCTACAGCAGCCCAAATTTATTATTGCCGGACAGAGAAGGGGATTTTATAACCTGCCCGGGTTTAAACGCTATATCGAAAAAAATTACCAGAAGGTTAAAACTTTCCAAGACCCCTATTTCGGCCGTTACCTGATCTTTGAATATGCAAGAAAGTAAATTTGAATTATTTTGACAAAAAAACAATGATTTCATACAATCAGAAAATGAAGCATTACTTCCTGCTCCTTCGGCCACATCACTATTTGAAAAACCTGTTTATTTTCGCCCCCCCTTTTTTTGCTGCCCGACTGTTTGAACCAACCCTTTTAACCAGAACCTTGCTAATTTTTATAGCCTTCTCTTTTATTGCCAGCGCCATCTATATTTTTAACGACTATTGTGACCTGGAGGATGACCGCCAGCATCCAACCAAAAAAAACCGCCCTCTGGCCAGTGGCAGGGTATCCACCTCAACCGCTCTGTACATGGCCTTTTTACTAATTGCCGCTGGTTTAGGATTAGCGGTGCTTCTAAATTATTCGGCAGCAATGCTGATTGCCGCCTATCTATTACTTAATATTAGTTACAGTTTGAAACTAAAGCACCAGCCCATTATCGACGTGTTTATTATCGCCATCGGCTTTGTGATCAGGCTTTTTGTTGGTTCTATCATCTGCACTATTGAACTATCCATGTGGATTGTAATGATGACTTTTCTGCTGGCCCTGTTTTTAGCCCTGGCCAAGCGGCGGGATGATGTGCTGATCTATATTAAAAAAGAAAAGAAAACCCGCCGGTCGGTGGATGGTTATAACCTGGAATTTTTAAACGCCTCTATGGTGATTATGGCTTCAGTAACCATTGTTTCTTACCTGATGTACAGCGTAACTCCGGAAATCATCACCAAATTTGGCAGTGACAACATATATCTAACCGTAATTTTTGTAATTTTCGGCATTATCAGGTATCTGCAGATAACTATGGTCACGCAAAACAGCGGCTCTCCAACCGAGGTGCTGATCAAAGACAAATGGATCCAGTCCAGCATTATCGGCTGGATTATCGGCTATTACTTGATTATATATTTTTAGCGACAACAAATAAGATTTAATTAAAATTACCCACCAAAAAACTGCCATAATATCGTCATCTTATCGAAACTCTAGCCCATCGGCCAGGCGACAGCCCTTCTCTTCTATGCTTCCAGCAGGGATCTCCAGCACCGAATGGGCTGACCAGACTATTCTGGTTAAACGCCATGGTTTGAGATTCCGGTAAAGAGCCACGATCCGCTGGTTTTTATCTAAAAATATGGCGTCTATGGAGAATCGCATCCAAAAGGTATGGATGGAATTGCAGGGTTTCAAATGGAGTCCGCAGTTTTCCGGCAAACACCTCCTCCCCAGCAGTCCCTTTAAGCGACGCCAAAAACTATAGGCAGCCTGACAGTCCTGGGCTAAAACTCGCTTATTGGTGTTGTTTACCGCAATCATTTGACAACCCCGGGGTGATTTGCTATTTTCGATAACTCTCCAAAAAAATATAGCAAAACTTTACCATTATGAAAATCATAAAATATTGT
>CAZTWC010000072.1:0-14194 GCA_964617105.1 uncultured Myxococcia bacterium | reverse complement strand
GACTTAACCCAACATCTCACGACACGAGCTGACGACAGCCATGCAGCACCTGTCTTGGACCCCCCGAAGGGAAACTCCTATCTCTAATAGTCGCAGTCCAGATGTCAAACCCAGGTAAGGTTCTTCGCGTTGCTTCGAATTAAACCACATACTCCACCGCTTGTGCGGGCCCCCGTCAATTCCTTTGAGTTTTAGCCTTGCGACCGTAGTCCCCAGGCGGAGTACTTAATGCGTTAGCTGCGGCACAGGGGGGGTCGATACCTCCTACACCTAGTACTCAACGTTTACAGCTAGGACTACCAGGGTATCTAATCCTGTTCGCTCCCCTAGCTTTCGCGCCTCAGCGTCAGGAACAGTCCAGAAAGCCGCCTTCGCCACTGGTGTTCTTCCTGATATCTAAGCATTTCACCGCTACACCAGGAATTCCGCTTTCCTCTCCTGCCCTCTAGCAACCCAGTATCGGAGGCCATTGCAGAGTTGAGCCCTGCGCTTTCACCTTCGACTTAAGCTGCCGCCTACACGCCCTTTACGCCCAGTGATTCCGGACAACGCTTGCCCCTTACGTATTACCGCGGCTGCTGGCACGTAATTAGCCGGGGCTTCCTCTGGAGGTACTGTCAAAGTAAGCAGGGTATTAGCCTGTTACCATTATTCCCTCCTGACAGGGGTTTACGACCCGAAAGCCTTCTTCCCCCACATGGCGTCGCTGCGTCAGGGTTTCCCCCATTGCGCAATATTCCCCACTGCTGCCTCCCGTAGGAGTCTGGACCGTGTCTCAGTTCCAGTGTGGCTGATCATCCTCTCAGACCAGCTAACCATCTCTGCCTTGGTGAGCCCTTACCTCACCAACAAACTAATGGTCCGCGAACTCATTCCCCGGTGAGAGGCCCGAAGGTCCCCCCCTTTCCCTACAACCCTTATGAGTTGTGGACTTATTTGGTATTAGCATCCCTTTCGGAATGTTATCCCAAGCCAAGGAGTAGATTATTCACGTGTTACTCACCCGTGCGCCGCTGTACTCAAGAACCGAAGTTCTCTTTCTCGCTCGACTTGCATGTGTTAGGCACGCCGCCAGCGTTCGTTCTGAGCCAGGATCAAACTCTCCAGTTGATAAGAGCTCGAACAATCTGCTATTTAGTTTTCAAAGATCTTGGCCGGGTGGCGATTTTTACGAATCAGCCTTTTTCCCAACCGGCAAGAATGTGAGTATAGACCTTTTTGTTTATTTGTCAAGGAAAAAATAATAAAAAGTTTTTTTTCCGCAACCTAATGTTTTAACTGGCCTATTTGTCACTTCAAATCTACCTTTTAATCTACTGTTTAAAAAAAGTTTTTCAGGTCGACATTTTTTTTCTGGTACTTAATCCTGCACCTTTCACCATTAATTATACACGATAGGCTAGAAAATGCAGCATTAAAATTATCATTTATAATCAAATAGTGGTAATCATCGATTTTGCTTAATTCCACTCTTGACTTTTGTAACCTTTTTTTTATCTCTTCTTGCTGCTCGGTTTTTCGGCCCTCAAGACGTTTTTTTAGTTCCGCAAAGGAGGGAGGCATCACAAATATTTTAACTACGTTGTCAAATCGCGCTGAAACTTGCTCTGCTCCCTGATAATCGATATCCAACAGAACATCGCTGCCGCCATCTAGTATCTGGTTGATAGTTCTGCAACTAGTTCCGTATTGCTCCCCATAGACCACAGCGTGCTCTACAAACTGGTCATTTTGCAACATTTGATTAAAATCATCACTGCTAACAAAGTAGTAATCTTGCCCGTCCTGCTCCAATTTTCTGGGACTTCGGGTAGTATGAGACACGGTTAACTGCAAATTGTCCAATTCATCAGTCAACTTTTTACACAGACTGGTTTTACCAACTCCAGAAGAACCAGATACTACAAATATTAAATTGTTTGGCTTTTTTGTCATATAATGAAAAAGAAACCCTATATCTCCATTAATTCCTTTTCTTTATTATCCAGTATCTTATCAACCAACTTTATACAAGCATCGGTTTCTTTTTGAATATCGGCAATGAATTTATGCATCTCGTCTTCACTTATTGATTTATCTTTCTTGGCATCTTTCAATTGCTCATTGGCATCTCTCCTGATATTGCGCACCACTATCTTACTATCTTCTCCCTTTTGCCTAATAATTTTCACCAACTCTTTTCTACGCTCCTCAGTAAGGACTGGTATTGGCAAACGAATCAGATCTCCACTAGTTTGAGGAGCAATGCCAATATCTGCTATATTTATAGCCTTTTCAACTTGAGCGATAACCGATTTATCCCAGGGTTTAACCGTAATAGTCTTAGCATCGGGGACCGCTAGAGATGCCACCTGATTTAAAGGGGTGGGAGTGCCGTAGTAATCTACCGAAATCCCGTCTAAGATTTGTAGGTTAGCCCGACCAGTTCTAACTTTTCCCAACTCCTTTTGCAGAGCCTCCATAGCTTTTTCAGACCGCTTTTTAAAATCATCTATTACTTCAGCACCCATAATTGCCTCCTTCGGGCTTTATCTGTCAAAATATTTATTCGCAAATAACCGAGCCTTGATCTTTGTCCTCAAGAACCCTCTTAATAGAATGTGGGCGATTAATATCAAAGATAATAATCGGCAACTTGTTGTCTTTACATAAAGATATTGAAGTCAAGTCCATAACCCGCAAATTTTTCTCCAGAACTTCATTGTATGAAATTGTGGCAAACCTTTTGGCCTTTTTATTTTTTACTGGATCACTATCATAAATGCCATCCACCTTGGTAGCCTTAAGTATTACCTGAGCATTGACCTCCAAAGCCCGCAGGGCAGAAGTTGTATCAGTGGAAAAATAGGGCAGCCCGGTTCCTCCTCCAAAAATAGCAATCCGGTTATTATCCAGGCAATCTATGGCCTTACGATGATCAAATAGTTGCGCACTTTTCACTGGCATAGAGGTAAAAACCTGGCTACTGATGCCAATATTAGCCAAATATTGCTCCAGGGTCAGAGCATTGATAATGGTGGCCATCATACCAATAGTATCGGCCACTGTCCGATCCTTTAATCCGCTCTGGTTTCCACGAAATATATTTCCCCCCCCGACCACCAGAGCTATCTGATAGTTCAAGCGGTAAACCTCTTCTATTTTTTGACAAATATCTCTAATGGCTTCTTCATTCAAGCCATTCCCCTCGGCTCCGCCCAGGGTTTCTCCGCTGATCTTCAACAATAGACGCTGATACTTATTAGCAACCAATGCCATGGCTAAAACCTATTATTCACCTAAAACATAGCGAGTAAATCGCTTGACAATAATGTTTTCTCCCAATTTGCCGATAGCGGCCTTAACATATTCCTCCACCGTCATATTGGTATCCTTGACATACTGCTGCTCTAGCAAACAAATCATCTGATAAAATTTGTTTAATTTGCCCTCTACAATTTTATCCAATATTTTTTCCGGTTTGCCACTGGCTTTAGCCTGATCCAGGTAAATTGTCCGCTCTCTTTCCAGGAGATCCTCGGGCACTTCTTCCCGGCGAACATAATCGGGATTGGCAGCGGCTATATGCATGGTCAAATTTTTCAATAAATCCTGAAACTCATCGGTTTTGGCCACAAAATCGGTTTCACAGTTAATTTCCAATAAAACCCCTATTTTACCGCCCATGTGGATATAGGAGCCTACACGCCCATCTTTGGCAGCTCTGGAACTTTTCTTGGCCGCAGAGGCGATCCCCTTTTTGCGCAAATAATCTATAGATTTCTCAAAGTCACCTTCGCACTCCTTCAAGGCTGCTTTGCAATCCATCATACCAACGCCGGTTTTGTCGCGTAACTCTTTAACCATTTTGGCTGTAACTTCCATTACCTTAACTCCTTATATTAAACTATTCCACTAATATTAATTCTGATTAGGTTCACCTGGCTGAAAACTATTCCTTTTGGTCTGCCGGTTCATTTGCCGGGACCGCGACTTCTTTTGCTACAGCGCCGGCATCGGGCTTAACATCTTTATTCTTTGGTGATTTGTGGGTTTTGCTGCTCACAAATGCCACTTTGGGTCCCCCAACTTTTATACCCTCTTTTTTCTTAACTACTTCTTTGGTTTCCTTAGGACGACTGGCTAATATTTTTTGGTACCGTGCAGACCCCATAGCACAAGCATCCGCCATTTTGCTGACAAAAAGTTTAATCGATAAAATGGCATCGTCATTGCCGGGCACTAAATATTCTATCCCATCGGGATCACAGTTGGTATCAATTATCGACACAATGGGTATATTAAATTTATGCGCCTCTGCTACAGCAATTCGCTCTTTATTCGGATCAACAATAACCACAGCGCCAGGGAACCGATCCATATTTTTAATTCCCGCCAAGTTTCTATCTAACTTATCTTTCTCCTTTTGCAGTTTTAGCACCTCTTTTTTGGCTAATCTCTCAAAAGTACCATCCTCACTCATTTTTTCTATAAGTTTTAACCGGTCTATACTCTTTCTGATAGTGGTAAAATTGGTTAAGGTGCCACCTAGCCAGCGGTTGGTAACATGATACATTTCGCTACGATGTGCCTCTTCCTTGATAATGTCCTGGGCTTGTCTTTTAGTGCCGACAAAAAGCACTTTTTCCCCTCTGGCCACGGTCTGCACTAAAAATTTATAGGCCTCAAGAAACAGGGGGGCGCTTTTTTGCAAATCGATGATGTAAATGCCGTTTTTGGCGCCATATATGTATTGTTTCATTTTGGGATTCCATCTCTTAGTTTGGTGCCCGAAATGAAATCCCGAACTCAGCATCTCTTTAATTGATAGTGTAGCCATAATAATACTCCTTTTGGTTTAAACCTCCACCTTTTTAACCGGCCCCATAAAAACCTGGGGCCAGCACCAAAATTTTAGTAAGTTGCCGAACGGCAACTAATAAGGTGTGTGAAATAAAAAAATACTCTCTTCCTAAAAAATATTGCGGCGCCCGGATGCATCCAAATTCATTCTAGCGTCCGGTGTGGCCAAAGCCTCCTATACCACGGCCAGTACGGTTTAACTCATCAAACTCAACTAAACAGGCCTGCTCCACTTTGATAAAAATCAACTGGGCAATCCGGTCTCCTCTTTTGATAGTTACTGGGTTTTCACCGAAATTGATCAAGCCGACCTTAACTTCACCCCGGTAATCACTATCAATGGTTCCGGGAGAATTTAAGATACCCATACCCATTTTAATAGCCCAACCGGAACGGGGTCTGACCTGTCCCTCATATCCATCTGGAATCGCCAAAGCCAGGCCGGTGGAAATCAACACCCGCTGCAATGGTTCTACCTGAATTGTTTCCTCAATATCTGCGTATAAATCCATACCGCTAGCCCCTTCAGTCATGTATTGGGGCAGCGGCAGTACGGGCTCTAAAGATGAGAACCGCTTAACTCCTACTTTCACCGGCGTTTCCGCCCATCGGCAATAGCCTCCCGCCGAGAGAGTTTAACCTTGCCGCTTCTATCTACGTTAATAACTTTGACCATTATCTCATCGCCTAACTGAACCACATCGGTGACCCGAGCCACCTTTTTATCGGTCAATTCGGAGATATGCACCAACCCGTCAAGTCGCGGCAGAATCTCAACAAAGGCGCCAAAATCCTTGATAGAGGTTACCCTACCCAAGTAAGTTTTTCCAACTTCAACCTCCTGGGTCAACTCCTTGATCATCTTCTTAGCCTTCTCAATATTTTCCAGGTTAGGCGAAGAGATATGCACGGTGCCATCATCATCTATATTGACACCACAGCCGCTTTTGGCCACGATATCTTTAATATGAGATCCACCGGGACCAATCACATCCTTAATTTTCTCTTTTTTAACCTTAACCGTTTCTATCCTGGGCGCATATCGAGATAACTCCTGGTTGTATTCAGCCTGGGTTTCCAGCATTTTACCGAGAATAAAGTCTCTCCCCTGTTTGGCCTGAGCCAGTGCTTTGGTTAGAATCTCCTTGCTGATCCCCTCTATTTTGATATCCATTTGCAGGGCGGTAATCCCTTTTGAGGTACCGGTTACCTTAAAGTCCATATCTCCCATGTGATCTTCATCACCCAGAATATCAGAAAGGATAACAGTCTGATCCTCCCCTTCCACCAACCCCATGGCAATCCCAGCCACCGGACTTTCAATCGGCACGCCAGCATTCATCAAAGCCAGGCATCCTCCGCAAACCGAGGCCATAGAGGAAGAACCATTGGAGGCCAGAATTTCTGATACCAATCTCACCGTATAGGGAAATTTATCCGCTCCGGGCATAACCGGCAACAAGGCTCTTTCTGCCAGGGCTCCGTGCCCTATTTCCCGCCGTCCCGGAGAACGCATAAACTTTACTTCACCTGTGCTGAAAGGGGGGAAATTATAATGGAGCATAAAGCGCTTGGAGCTTTCACCCCTAATGTTTTCAACCCTTTGTTCATCCTGAGTAGTGCCCAAAGTGGCAACCACCATGGCCTGAGTTTCACCCCGGGTAAACAAACCAGACCCGTGCGCCCGGATCAAAAGACCAGTTTCACAACTTATTGACCTTACCTCATCGTGTTGCCGGCCATCTATCCTGGTGCCATTAAAAATTATCTGGCGCACTTTACTCTTCATCTCATCTTCAATAACCCCTTTTATATCTTTCTCCGCTTCTGGGAAAGATTCCACCAACTTTTCTACGGTGGCCTTTTTAAAGGCCTTAATCGCTTTGGAGCGTTTCTGCTTATCAGAAATTGCCAGCAAATCGGTCAACTTGTCATCTGTAACAGCCTTTACCGCCCCAACCAATTCCTGATCTTTTTCTTCCACTACCACCTGACGTTTCTCTTTACCGCACTCCTTGGTTATTTCCAACTGAAGATCGATGATGGGCTGGGCCTGTTCAAAACCAAACATCAAGGCATCAATAACAATCTCCTCCGGCAACTGGTGAGCGCCTCCCTCCACCATGACTATACTGTCGCGATTAACCGTCATTACCAGGTTAAGTTCACTTTCCTCCAACTGCGAAATGGTAGGATTGACAATAAAATCGGGACCAATTTTTCCCACCCGGATACCGGCAATGGGGCCAATAAAGGGAATATCGGAAATCATCAGGGCCAAAGATGCCCCATTTAATGCCAAAATATCCGATTCATTCTGGGTATCATGGCTCATAACTTCGGCGATAACTTGAGTTTCGCACTGAAACGCCTTCTCAAAGAGAGGACGAATCGACCGGTCAATAATACGGGAAGTCAAAGTTTCCAGGTCGGTTGGTTTACTTTCTCTCTTGTAAAATCCGCCGGGAAATTTACCGGCAGCATAAGTTTTTTCCAGATAATCCACGGTAAGCGGAAAAAAATCTATCCCCTCTCTACCTTCATCCTGGGCGGTTGCAGTGACGAGCACCATGGTCTCTCCACTGGTTACCATAACGGCGCCACCGGCCTGCTTGGCCATTTTGCCTACTTCAAAACAAATCTCATTTGTGCCTACTTGCACACTCTTAGTAATAATCATCAATTACTCCATCTTGTAACAGGGCTATATACCGAATTGCTATATGAAAATTGAGAATGTCGAATTTATCTTTTTGAGATTATACAAAGATATTATTCGCCCATTACCATAAAAAATTGGGATGCAACCTGGTATCTATATTCGTTCTGCCCCAGGTAAAATTATTTTCTTATTCCCAACTCTTTTATCAAGTTCAAATATTTATCGTTACTCTTCTTCTTCAGGTAGGCCAAAAGCCGTCTTCTCTGTCCAACCAACTTGAGCAATCCCCGGCGGGAATGGTGATCCTTGTGATGAATCTTAAAGTGCTCAGTCAAAGTGGCAATGCGCTCGGTTAATAGGGCTATCTGCACTTCAGTAGAACCAGTGTCACCTTCATGTTTTTTGAATTTATCGATAATCTCTTTCTTTTTGTCACGAGCAATCTGCATTGGGTTATATACCTCCTAATTAATAAACAATTTTTCTAAAGTTACTTAAAATATACTACAAAATTTAAAAAGTCAATTCTCTTCTTTAGGCCCTACAGCAAGGTCTGTTGACAGGCAATGCGCTAATTAATTTCCATGGAATACTCTAACCAATTTTATAGGGAATTGATTCTCTGCCCATCTTGGTTCTCGTTCTCCATTCATCTCTACCAGAGCCACCAAATCATCGTTAGTAGTTACTACTTTTATTTTATCCAATTTCTCTTCTCTTAAAATGGATAATTGGTCAACAGGAACGGGCAAATAATCAAAATTAAATCCTCGCCTTATCTTATCGGCTATATCTGGAGTAATTTCCAATTCCGGATATTGATAAAGCGCAGTGGTTAAAGGGATGAAATGTTGCTCCAAATCCTCTTTGCTCATAATGGCCCTCTTGCCTATATCCAAAGGGTCTGGTAAATAAATCAGTTCAGAGGGGATACACTTACCCACACTGAAATTTCCGTAAGCGATGCGGTTAAGTTCTGTAACCACTGCTCCACAACCGAGTTTATCTCCTATATCACTCACCAGTTGCCTGATATAGGTACCTTTACCGCATTTAACATATATAATAAAGGTATTACCTTCCAGACATAGCATCTTTATTTGGTGAATGTTTACTCTTTTCTCTTTCAGAGAGAACTCTTTCCCTTGTCTGGCCAACTTGTATGCCCGTCGGCCATCAACCTTTACAGCTGAATATTTGGGGGGCACCTGTTCAATCTCACCAACAAAATCAAGACAGGTTTCTGCAATCTGCGCCTCTTGAATATTTATCTTGTCAACACAAAGAGTAATCTCTCCATCTAAGTCACCAGAGGTAGAAGTCATACCCAGGCGGCAAACCGCCATATAATGCTTAGCATACTGGTGAAGATAGGGGATAAGTTTGGTTGCCTCGCCCACTACCACGGGCAAAACCCCGGAGGCGTTAGGATCCAGGGTGCCGGCATGGCCTACTTTTTTTACCTTTAAAAGAGATTTAACTCTCTTTACGATATAAAAAGAGGTTGGACCGATTGATTTATTGATTAATAATAATCCACTTGCAGGCATAAATCAGCCTAATATCTGCGAAAGGGGCTTCACTTCATTATCCCAATCATTATTTTCCAGAAATTTCCATTCGGTTCGACACCTCCTACGGTAAAACCTTCTCAGTCTCCTGGAAAATAACTTTCTTTATATCTTCAAGTCCAATATCCAGTCTAAAACCACCGGCATTATAGTGCCCTCCACCACCAAATTGTTTCGCTATCGCGGCCACATTAATAACCCCGCGTGAACGCATGCTCACTTTGTAAGAGTCATCTTTAAGGCTATAAACCAAGGCCGCCACTTCAACTCCTTGAATGGAACGGGCATAATTGACAAAACCATCGATCATGGAAGCATCGGCCCGATTTTTATCAAACATCTCCCGGGTAATGAATAAAACTGCACATCTATTTTGACAGCCCATCTCCAAGGTACCTAACACTTCGGCCAATAACGTCAACCGGTTTAAGGGTTGATTTTCGTAAACAGCCGAAGATATCTCCCAGGGATTAATATCAAACATTAACAACTCGGCCGCAGTTTTCATAGCCCTGGCAGAGGTATTGGAGTATTTGAAGCCACCGGTATCGGTCAATATGGAACAGTAGAGGTTGATGGCCATATCTCTATCCATCTCTCCCGGTAACTTGCAAATCACATCAAAGAGCATCTCTCCTACCGAAGATGCCTTGGGATCAAGATAGTTTATATCTCCCATACCGGTTGGATCCAGGTGATGATCTATTACAATCAGTTTACCTAGCCGGGCTTTTTCGGCGGGAAAATCATCTCCCAACCGCTGCACTTCATTGCAGTCCAGCACTATAGATGCCTCAAAATTTTCCCCATCCGCCAACAAGGTTTCCAACCGCTCACTTCCCGGTAAAAATCGGTAATTGTATGGTACCTGGTCCTGGCAATAGAGGGTTACTTTTTTGCCCATTTGCAAGAGTTTTAAGGTTATTGCCAAACCGGAACCCATAGCATCGCCATCGGGGTTGTTATGGAAAGTGACTAAAAATTTGTTGGTATTAACAATAGTAGATACTATACTATCTATTACATTACTCATTATGCTTTACTCCCATCCTTCTCTTTCTCTTACCTGACCCAGGAGGGACTCTATTTTATCGGCATAATCAAAAGAATCATCAAAATAAAACCTTAATGACGGAGTAAACTTCATGTGCAATTCTTTACGCAGGTTACGGTAAATAAAGCCGGAAGCACTGTTAAAACCTTCTATCGCCTCATCCGCCATCTCTTTAGAACCAACAAAATAAACCCGGCCGGTTTTTAAATCATCACTCAATTTCACACTGGTAATGGTCATATCCTGGCACCTGGGGTCTTTTAATCCCCGCAGAAGCAACTGACTTAATATCCTCTGAATTTCTACCGCTACGCGGTCTGCTCTTTTGTATTCCATAATCTCACATATAATATAATTTGATTACTGGTTTCGCCGATGCTTGGAGCAACAATTTGAGCGTAAATTGTTACTAAGGGCTCCCTAAAGATGTATAATCTCTATGGATTCATCTAGTATTTCAGCCAAATTATATTGGTAAATGCTATCAAGCACATTTTGCATGGTAGATTGTATGTGCTGTTCCTGATTTCCCACTGTAGTAATACCAATCACCGCCCTTTGGACAATATCATTGTCTCCCACCTCAGATATAGAAACATTATACTTCGCCCTGACCCGGGATAAAATTTTTTTTACTACTTGCCGTTTCCCCTTCAGAGAACGATTCCCAGGCAAACGAAAATATATTTTACCTACGCCAATAACCACCAACTAGCCCTATTCACAATAAAGTTCTCAACGGAAATGGCAGAGAGTTACTGTCCCGGTTGTTCAATGGCGACTTTTACTTTTTCAATAGCCACCAAGTGATCTCCTTCCTGGTAATCACTATAATAATCAAGGGTAACACCACATTCATATCCGGTGGTAACCTCTTTAACATCATCTTTAAAGCGTTTTAAGGATGCCATTCTGCCTTCAAAAAGGACCTGGCTCTTGCGCATCAACTTAATGTAACAACCTCTGATCAGCTTGCCTTCCAAGACCGATACACCGGCGGCTTTACCAAGTTTGGCAATATCAAAAACATCCCTAATCTCAGCCTTGCCGATCACTTTCTCTTTGAATACTGGCTCAAGCATGGACTGAAGATTAAAAGTAACCTCATCAATTAAGTCATAAATAATCGAGAAAATCTTAAGGGTTACATTCTCCTTTTCCGCCACGCTCTGAGCATTTATCTCCGATTTGACATTAAATCCGATTACTACACATTCCGATGCAGAAGCAAGAATTACATCCCGCTCATTGATCCCGCCAACTCCCTTGTGCACTATTTCTACAGAAATATCCCCCACCTTAATCTTCTCCAGGGCTACTCCAATAGCCTCCAGGGACCCTTGAACATCAGCCTTAATTATAACCCTGAATTTCTTTTCCTGTTTTGCGTCCAACTGGGCATAGAGGCTGTCCAAAGTCATAGCCGAATTATTGTCGTGACTGACCGCAGCCTTTTGCTTATCCTGATAGTGGGTGCAGATAGTTTTGGCAATCTTTTCGTCCTTCACCACATAAACGGAGTCGCCAGCGCCTGGAACACCGTTAAAGCCCAGAACTTCCACCGGTTCTGAGGGCCCGGCTTTGGTTATCTTTTTCCCAAAATCGTTGATCATGGCTCTTACTTTACCGGAAATACAACCGGACACCAGAGGATCTCCCAAATGCAGAGTCCCCTCTTGAACCACCAAACTAGTTAAGGGGCCACGAAACTTATCCAGTTTTGACTCGATAATGATGGCTTTTGCCCTTTTGTTAGGATTGGCTTTTATTTCCAATATCTCTGCCTGCAAAAGTATCATCTCCAGCAGATTTTCCAGGCCCTGTTTCTCTTTGGCCGATACCTGACAACAAATTATATCGCCGCCCCAATCTTCGGGGATCAACTCATATTCGGTTAAATCCTGCATCACTTTGTTAGGATTTGCTCCGGCTTTATCCATCTTATTTATGGCTATAACAATAGGCACACCAGCCGCCTTGGCATGGTTGATGGCCTCTATGGTTTGCGGCTTGATACCATCATCAGCAGCCACCACCAGCACCACGATATCGGTCACTTTACTTCCCCTGGCCCGCATGGCAGTAAAAGCCTCATGGCCCGGAGTGTCAATAAAGGTTATTTTACGGCCTTTATTTTCAACTGCATAAGCACCGATACTCTGAGTAATTCCGCCATCTTCTCTCTCTGCCACCCGTGTGTTTCTAATAGCATCGAGTAAAGTAGTTTTTCCATGATCCACATGTCCCATAATGGTAACGATAGGCGACCTTTCCTCCAAATGTTCTTCCCGGTCTTCGACCTTCTCTTCCAGATAATCGGACACATTGAAAACCACACTCTCAACCTGGTAATTATACTTTTGGGCGATCTCTTTGGCAGTATCATAGTCCAGTTGCTGGTTGATAGTATACATCTTGCCAGCCTTCATAAACTCTTTCATCAACTCGGTGCCTTTAACCCCCATACGGTGTGCCAAATCACCCATACTGATGAATTCCTCAACCTTAATAATCCGCTTAATAGCTTTTGGCACAGTGATCTCGGTCCTCTTAGCCGTCTTTTTTAAGACCTTTTTCCGTTTGCCTTTCTGGGGCGGAATATAGACACGACCCACCAAATCCTCTGTATCATCCCTCGCTATTTGCCGCTTTTTAAAACTCTTCCGCCTGGCCTTCTTAGCTGCTTCATCCGCATCTATCCTCTTTAAAATCTTTTCATCTATCTTGGGCGATTTTCCCAATACCGGGGCTACAGCTTTAGCATCCTTTTTATCCTGCTGAACAACTTCCTCTTTTTTATTTTTCTCCGTTTTTTCTGCCGCAGGTTTAGTTTCAACCTTTTTAGGCTTTTTAACAACTCTTGGCTCTACAATTTTAATCCTGGTTAATTCCGGAACCTTGCGAGTCGCTATTACCGGTTTATCTTCAACCTCCTCCTCTTTTACTTTTTCTTCAGAAGGAACCTTAATCTCCTCTTCCACCTTTTTCAACTCAGGAACCATTTCTGGCTCTTTCTTCACCTCTTCTTCTACTAACCTGGGCTCAGTAACTTCTTCAAGTTTACCAGATATCTTGTCCAACCTCTCCAGGGACAGGGACTGAACTTGCATCTTTTCCAGTGGAGGGGATGGTGGTGCCTGGGGAGGCGTCGGTTCTTTTGGAGGTGCGCTAGTGGGAACCCGTCTCCTCCGGATTATCCCCCTGCCGATACGCTTCTCAACAAATTGAGTCTTTTTTTCCTGATCCAGTTCGCTTACTATCTTGTTAGCCTCTTCTTCTTCAATGGTACTATTGTGGTATTTGACATCATAACCCATTCGCCCGAGTTTAATTAGTAACTCTTTACAGTCGATCCCCAGCTGCCTGGCTATCTCGTAGACTCGCATTGTCGCCATCAAGCAATCTCCTTGCGCTTTTTTACTCTAAGGGGCCTCCTTTACGGACCCTAAATGCTTTAAAAATGATCTTCCTTTTATTTAAGACTTCTAAACAATTATGGGTGTTGCATATATAGGCTCCCCGCCCTCCCATATTATGGTTTTGGTCAAAAACAATATCTCCATCCAGCAGTACAATTCTATGCAACTCTTTTTTAGGCACCTTTGTCCTGCAATTTATACACGTTCTTATTGACGCTTTCTTCACAAACCAATAATCCTCACTGATTTATCTGGACAACCGATTGAAATATCTGGTTGGCAATTATCTCGTCAAGACCGGTTGATTCTGCTAATTCTTCGGCATTTCCAATCCTTAACAGGTGCTCTACCGAATGGTACCCTCCCAGTTTCAATTGAACTATTACATTACTATCTATTCCATCCAGCCGCAGCAATTTTTCTTCATCGGTTAACTGATCGCTTTTCTCTTCCTCCTCCGGTTTCTTATCTTCTACTAAACCATTCGCCTGTTCCTCAACCAATCTTTCCTTTAAAAGAACGGCTCTCTCCTTCATGGTAGCCGTCAATCCCTCCGAAATGGTTGGCAAATCAGTAAAATTCTCTCCAGGAATATCAATTATATCATCTAAATTCCTGATACGATGATTAAACAATACTTCGATAT
>CAZTWC010000071.1:0-14384 GCA_964617105.1 uncultured Myxococcia bacterium | reverse complement strand
CTGGTGGCCATCACCTCTCCGTAACTCAAAATCCTGGCTTCCTGGCGGGTAGTTAACTCTCCAACCAACGAAACACCCAGCACCAGGCGGTATAATTCCTGGAAATCATTTTCCAGTAAAGTGCCTGCCAATCCCAACTCTTCAGCCAACCTATGATAACCTGTTTTTATCTCCTCCAGAACCGGTTTAAAATCTCCATGCACTGCCTCCACCAACAACTGTTCCAGGGCATTGGTCATACCGGCTACAGCGGAACAGACCAATAACACCCGGTGACCGTGTTGGATACGTTTTTGTAAAATATCACCTATAGTCTGCCAACTTTTCCTGGTTGAAACACTGGTGCCGCCAAATTTCATTACTATCCAGTTATTATTTTCCATGAATATATTTTCCTTTATCAAAGGTGTTTACCATTTTGTCCATACCCGCTCTCCGGCCCGGGCTATCAAAAAATCAAGATGAGTCTTTATTATCGCTTTTTCATTAAATGTCAATAGCAAAGCCAGATAAGTATTTCTACTTGTGGCAAATTTCAACCTCGAAACCAACCCGGGTGCCCCCCCAGGGCACTTCCTTCGGGCGCACTGGACAGGTGGTGCCGAAAATCAGTTGATATTATACTCCATTGGTATTATAAATAATCAATCTTCGTTGGCAGCATGACGTCTGGCGACTTTTCAGGAAGAGATCATAAATAGACCGGTTGCTAAAATGGAAATTGTTAAATTTACAGTCAATGATAACTATAACGGCCGGCTGGACCAGTTTGTGGCTCAAAACTGCCCTCAGTTGAGCAGATCTTTTGGTAAAAAACTCATTCTGGCAGGTAAAGTGTTGATACAAGGACGTAAGGCCAGGCCATCATCCTCCCTGAGCCCGGGGCAACAAATTACGGTTACTATCCCTGATCCAGAACCTCTGGAGGCCATATCACAAGATTTGCCCCTGGAAATCTTGTTTGAGGATAAAGATATAATCGCTATTAACAAACCCGCTGGCATGGTGGTCCATCCGGCGGTAGGGCACCACTTAGGCACCCTGGTCAATGCCCTGCTTTTCCATTGCCGGGATCTGTCCGGTATTGGCGGCAAATTACGTCCCGGCATTGTCCACCGTCTGGATAGAGAAACCAGCGGAGTGATCCTGGTAAGCAAAAACGACCCCACTCACCTACGGCTTTCCAACCTGTTTTCCCAGCGGCAAATAAAAAAAACCTATCTATGCCTGGTGGCGGGCGCTGTGAAAGATAACCAGGGGGAGATAATCTCTTTTTTTGACCGGCATCCCAAAGAACGTAAACTATTCTCTTCCCGGGTGGAGAAAGGGCGCCAGGCTCATACTCTATGGCAAGTAAAAAGGCGTTTTGCCGGGGTGACTGAACTAGAGGTGCGCCCTCAGACCGGTCGAACCCACCAAATCCGGGTCCACTGTTGTGAACACCTGTTTCCATTACTGTCAGACAGCCTATATGGCCAGAGACGCCTGGCCAGATTTTATCGTAAAAAAGAGTTTAATGGTTTGAAAAAGACCATGGAGAGGCTGGCATTGCATGCGCTGAGCATAGAGTTTATACACCCAGGCACAGAAGAGCCAATAAAAATCAGCGCCCCCCTACCACAAGATTATCATGATGCACTAGAATATCTGGAAAAGAACTTCTCCTAAAGACAACCGGAACTCTCTGAGTTTCGAGAACTGTGCAGATGCAAGGCGCCTGAAGTCATTTAACCGCAGGCGTATGCTAATACGTCGAGGATTAAATGACGAAAGGCAACGTCCCTAAAGGGATCACCTCCTACGTCGGCGTCCGCAGATGTGCAGTTATCGGAACTCAGAAATCGAAGGCTAGCTTCACATTATATGCACGCATCGAATTGCTGGAAAAACTACCGTCCATGGTTAAAGATACAAAGAGTACTTTAAACATCAGGCCTACAAAAGCGCGTTGATGCAGGTTATTGCCCATGCTTTCCCGCCGAAAGACAAAATCGCCAGCTTTTTTGTCGGCTTTCCAATCTTCATCCCATTTTTCTTCGGTGTCGGGCATTTCCTCGTTACCGTCATCGCTTCTCTCGGGAGTAGGATCTATCAGTTTGGAGTAAGCATCTACTCCTAACAGGTTGTAACCGGCATAAGGGGCAATAGAAATTATACCTAGAAAACTCCACTGTTTAGAAGCGGTCAGGTCAAATCCTGCGGTGGTAAGCATAATATCCCTGGAACTCATCAAAGTGTTGATACTGCCTCGTACAGCGAAATCGGGTATCATGTAAAAACCTTCGTTCAAACTCCACTTCAAACTACCACCCACTGCGTACATATTGCTATAAAGAAGGTTGGTAAAAGTGGTTTCCACTTCGAAACTCAGGGGCAATCCCTTGCGCATGCTCATCTGCATAGTAGTCAAAACAGAGGATGGTTTTTTGTTGGAAAAAACAGATTCTGTTACCTGCCAATAGTCGGCGGTGTTGTTAATATTATTAAATGAGAAACTCATCCCCACCGCAAAGCCGTTTAAACCAAGAGTGGTGGCTGGGGCTAAAAATTTAGGACTAAAGACCATCCCCAACTCGTTTATCAGCGACTTGAATTTATCGTGGCTTTCCAAATTATAGTTACCCAAATAATTAGGTATCTGAGGGACTTGGTCCGGGGTGGGACGAACCAGCATCCGTAAATGGATATCATTTTTATTGGCATAAACAGGGAACGTCAAAACCAGTAACAATATGGGAGTTACTAAAAAGGCCAGGTAGTACTTAACAGTTGATTTCATTGTTTTTTCTCCAAAAATCCTATCCTTTTATAATTGCTGAGTGTAGGTTATATTATCTCCGCTTATTTAAAAAGTCAATTTATGATTTCAACTTACCTAGCAAATCGGCAAAAGGCCGGTTGGCATATCCTCCCCTGGCCGCTTTTTTTCCCTTTTTGTCACCCTTTTTATCACCCTTTTTGTTGAATTTGGAACCCTTGCCTATTTTATCTTCCGGCACCACCGCTTTTTGGGCATCAACATCACGCATAGTAAGAGATATCCGTTTGCGCTCCAGATCCACCTCCAGCACTTTGACCGCCACCACTTCGCCAACCTTTACCACTTCCGCCGGCCGGCTGACAAAATAATCCGCCATATTTGATTTATGTACCAAACCGTCCTGGTGAACTCCCAAATCCACAAAAGCACCAAAATCGGTCACATTGGTTACTATTCCATTTAATGCCATCCCCTCTTTCAAATGAGACATCTGGGTTACCCCCTCTTCAAAAGGGGGCGGCTCAAACTTCTGACGAGGGTCCCGGCCCGGTTGTTTCAACTCGGTAATAATATCCCTGACGGTGGGTAACCCCACCTGGCTGGTGACATATTTTTCCACATCCACCGAGTCCAGGTAGTTTTGGTTGCCAATCAACTCTGGCACCGAAATATTGCCGTCAAAAGCCATCTTTTCTACCAATGGATAAGTTTCCGGATGAACTGCGGTGTTGTCCAGCGGGGAATCCCCATTCCTGATCCTTAAAAAACCGGCGGCTTGCTCAAAACTCTTTTCCCCAAATTTGGGAACCTGCAGCAACATGGTTTTATTGGTAAAAACTCCTCTTTGTTGACGATAGTTTATAATATTGGCAGCCTGAGCCTTATTGATCCCAGCCACATATTTAAGTAGTTGCACGCTGGAGGTATTCAGGTCCACGCCCACGTAATTAACGCAAGATTCCACTACCTGATCGAGCCGTTTTTTTAGCAGCCCCTGATTTACATCATACTGGTATTGCCCCACCCCGATAGATTTGGGGTCGATTTTTACC
Source organism: uncultured Myxococcia bacterium (assembly GCA_964617105.1). Lineage (GTDB taxonomy): Bacteria > CAZTWC01 > CAZTWC01 > CAZTWC01 > CAZTWC01 > CAZTWC01. The sequence goes on along the minus strand of CAZTWC010000071.1, from coordinate 10,571 downwards.
AACTCTGCCAGGGGGTCCATTAATCGCCGGCCGATGCTGATAGATCCTCTGGCGGTGATATCCAGGCGGGGAAATTCTTCTCTGGCTACCTCTGAGGCGCTATATACGCTAGCCCCCGATTCGTTGACCACTACACAGGGAATATCGCTGATATGATTTACGCCTAAAACCCGCTTAACAAAAGAGGTCGCCTCCCGGCTGCCGGTACCGTTACCAACGGCTATCACCTCAACCTGGTATTCATAAATAAGCTCCTTAAGCATTTTTTCCGCTTCTTTGGCTTTGCGGCCTGAGTGGGTAAAAAAAAGTACTGTCTGGCGAAGAAATTTGCCGGTTTCATCGAGCAGCACCACCTTGCTGCCGGTGCGCAAACCAGGATCAATGGCCAGTACCCGCCGGCCGCCCATAGGTGGTTGAAGCAACAGGTTGCGGGTATTTTCTGCAAAAACATCCATAGCTGATGCTTCGGCCCGCTTCTTCAACTCTGCCCTGATATCATTAGCAATGGATGGGGCCATCAATCGTTTATAGGCATCGGCAATGGAATCTTGTAAAATGGTTCTAAAACCTGAATTCCTCTCCCCGGCCAGGATAACCCCGGCCTCCAAATGGATAATTATCTCATCTTCTGGCGTCTGCACTGAAAGGGTGAGAAACTCCTCCTTTTCACCTCTAAAAGCCGCCAGTACCCGATGAGAAGGGATAGTGGAAACTTGCTCAGAAAAATCATAATAGTCCTCAAATTTGCTTCTTAAATCCTCTTTTCCCTTTTTTACTGTGCTTTTCAGCCTTCCCTTTCGCAAAGTTAATTCGCGAACATATTTTCTAAAATCGGCCCGCTCAGCTACCGATTCGGCAATAATATCCCTGGCGCCGGCCAGAGCGTCATCCAGACTTTTAACCCCTTTTTCTGGATCCAAATAGTTTGCCGCCTCCTGTTCTATAGACTGCTCAGTCTCCTTAATTGCCTGAGCCATAATAAATTCAGCCAGGGGCGTAAGTCCTTTTTCTCTGGCCTGACTGGCCCTGGTCTTTCGCTTAGGTTTATAAGGTAAATACAGGTCTTCCAGTTCTGTCTTATCCAGTATGGACTCGATCTGCTCCCTTAACTGCGGGGTCAATCTATCCTGTTTCTCAATGGTTTTTAAAATAGTCTCTTTCCGGTTCCATAAATCTTTAAAATAGGTATAGAACTCCAGAATATCCAAAATGGCTTTCTCGTCCAAACTACCGGTCTTCTCTTTGCGGTACCTGGCGATAAAGGGCACTGTCCCCCCCTCATCCAATAAATTTATGGTATTGGCTACACTGTTTTGATTGACATGGCCCATCTTCTGGGCAATTAAATGGGGAAAATCCATAATAAATCCCTTATAAATTTATTGAACCGAAAAAGTTTTTATAGCTTCGGCAAATCCAGGTAAAGAGCCCTCAATGACTGCATCATCAACACAAAAAGCTATCCGGAAAAATCCGCCTCTGCCGAACCCCGAACCGGGCACAGTCAAAATACGGTAGGACTGCAAGTGTTTGACAAAAGCGATATCATCTCCTACGGGAACCTGGGGGAAAAGGTAAAAAGCACCCTGAGGAGTTATACAGTTATAGCCTGCCTGGCGCAAAGAGGAGAGCAGTTTATCCCGTTTTTTCCGGTATATCTCTGCATCTACCGAGGCATCCTGAATTTTACCAACGATTTTTTGCATGGTGGCAGGCGCATTGACAAAACCAAGAGTCCGGTTGGCAAAAGTGGCGGCGGCAAAAATTTCCTCCCGATTAGCACAAAGAGGACTGATGGCCACATAACCAATTCTCTCTCCTGCCAATCCCAAATCTTTTGAGTGAGAGGTGATGATTATACTATTATCATAATGTGGCAGGATACTTGGACACCTATCCATATCAAAAATCAGTTTGCGATAAGGTTCATCGCTAATCAAGTAGATCTCATGGTTATACTCCCGTCCTTTCTTTTCTAGAAAAGCGCCTAACTCCTTCAAAGTCTCCTGGCTGTAAACAACACCAGTGGGATTATTGGGGCTGTTGATGATTAAAGCCTTTACTTTGGGATTAATAACCTGCTCCAGGTTGTCCAAAGAGATATTAAAATTGTCATCAGTTGGACAAACCACGGTACTGCCGCCATGATTGCCAATATAAAATTTGTACTCAACAAAAAACGGTGAAAAGATTATAACCTGGTCATCATGGTCCAGCAAGGATTTTAGTATCACATTCAAACCGCCGGCTGCGCCACAGGTCATAACAATGTCCTGGTTATTAAAAGCCAACTGATACTCCTGATGTAAATAATCGGCAATATCTGTTCTCACCTGGGGATAACCGTTGTTGGTCATGTATCGATGCTGACCGGGAGGTGTATCTTTGAGCAATTTACTCCACTCTTTTTTAAACGCCGGTGGTGGGTCCAAATCGGGATTGCCCAGAGAAAAATCGTATACCGGTTTACCCTCTGCCTTCATCCTCTCTCCCTCTTCAAACATCTTTCTGATCCAAGAAGACCGCTTCATGGTCTCTTTGATTACCTTTGAAATCGACATTGATTTTCTCCCTTTAAATTCGAAAAACTGAACATTAATTTATTTCTACAAACCTCTCTTGATCCCAGGTAAGCCGGTGATAATATTTGAGCAGGTTCTGGATAATAGGACCAGGTTCTCCGGTTCCCACTATCTGATCATCGCAACACTTAACCGGCATTATTCCCTTGAGGGTGCTGGTTATAAAAGCGGCGTCCGCCTCAAGCAGATCCCGGGAAACTAATCTCTCCTCTCTGATAGGGATATTCAAATAAGAACAAAGTTCAAAAACAACGTTCCTGGTTATCCCTTGCAACAGACCTATCTCCAAGGGCGGAGTAACCACTTCTCCCTCTTTTATGAGAAAAATATTGCTGGTGGAACCTTCGGTCAAATAACCAGAGTAATCGAGCATAACCGATTCAATTATCCGACTTTTTTCGCTGGGCTGGATAGCCAAAATATTATTCAAGTAATTACCCGACTTGATCTGGGGATTCAAGGCAGTTACCAAATTACGCCTTACTGGAGAGATAGAAATATTTACTCCTTGATTATAATAGGAGTCCGGAAACTCCTGCCAGGGGCGAATCAAAACCAGGTAAAGGGGGTCAGCGGCCAATCGCGGATGGAGACCGAATTCACCCTGTCCGCGAGTTAAAATTAGTCTGATATAGGATTCTGGATTTTGAGCCCGGGAGATAGAATCTTCTATCTGGCTACTTAAGAAATGGTCATCCCATGGCACCTCCATGCCGGTCAACTCTCGGGATCGTGACAATCGCTTTAGATGCGACTTCATGGCAAAAGGTTTACCATTAAAAGTGCGAATTACTTCGAATACAGAATCCCCATATAGAAATCCCCGGTCAAAGACCGATATCATCGCTTGATCACGTTTAAAAAATTTACCACTAATATTTACCAGGATACTCATAGGTTATCTCCTGTAGCCAAAAATCATCTTCCAGGTAAATTTATTGAAATTCGCAGAAAAAATCAAGGGAATTTCCTATTTTCAACCGCTTTCTTCGCAGGTTTCCGCGCTATTATAAAAGAGGGAGACAACACCGCTGCCATAACCGCGGATCAGGTATTTGTCAGAAGAGATTATATCACTGTCAGAGCAATTGGAGGATATACCGATTTCATAACAAAAAGTAGCATGGTCAGAGCCATTCATTACCGCTGTGCCCTGGGGATTGAAGCCAAATAGTGTAGTTGACGCAGTTTTCTTTACAGTACATTTGTTGAAAACTCCGCAAGCCAATGCCTCATCACCAGAGTCCCACTTCTAGTCATCATTTTTATCCCAGAATACCAGCCACGATTTATCAGATCGGTAGGAAGAGCAAAGGTTCTCCGGCCAGGGAGAGCCGTGGTGAACAATGTAGGTCTTGCCCCTCTCCTTGATGGCCTTCATGCGGGCCAATTGTAAAGCGGAGCGTATTTTACGGGCATCGGAGGAAAGATTGAAATTATCCATCCAGGTACCGACTTTCGGACCGGCAAAAGAGGCCAACACCAATATGATAAATACTACCACCAAAACTTCGGTGAGGGAGAAACCTTCCTGTCTTCTAATTTTTGGGGTCTCTTTCATGATTTTTTTCCTGCCAAATAATTTCTTGTAAGGAACGTTTGGGTACATGGTGTTTTCCCTCCTTATCCCGCCAATATTTGATATCCCCCTGTTGTTCAGTGGTTTCCAGCACCACATCCTCTACCGGTTTACCTAAAGCCAGCACTAAAAGCGGTGTTAAATATTTAGGTAACTTTAACTCCTGGCCTAATTTTTTTCGATTAAACGCAACTATCATGCAACAGCCAACACCGTCCATTTGCATAGCCGCCAATTTCATACTCTGGGCAACTATTCCCACGTCCATATCAAAGGATTTGGCGATCCTGGTGTCTCCAAGAATAACAATATAGGCTGCCGGCCTCTCCCCCTCCTGCGGTCCCGGCCAGTCCTCCAGATACCCAGCCCATTTTAGTAATGGAAAAATCCGGTTATTGCTCTCCCGGGAACCAGATAAAAAATATTTCAAGGACTGCAAATTGGCAGCCGAAGGGGTCAGTCTGGCTATCTCCACCAGTTGCTCCAAAAATTGGCCCTCAATTTGACAATTCTGATCAAAACGCCTAAAACTGCGGCTTATCTTTACTAGTTCCAGAAAAGGGCGCTTATTCACTCCTCTTACCAGCCTTTCATCTCCTGATTTGTCAATAATTGTAGACTTTCAAATGGTAATAATTTAACATACAGATAAAATTTAGTCATTATTTTTCCTCCCTTTTGGTGATGAGAAAAATTGATTTTGGTTATTATATTAAAATAGATTTGCTTTACTTAATAATATTGGTATATTAATATGAAATAATAGTTACTTGATAATATTAAATTTTAAAATTTAATATTAGAAATGGTGGACAACGATAGAAGCGCATCGGTGTTGTTACCCTTAGTTTTTATAGAATTGCAACAAATATAGTTGGATAATTCCAATGAATAATACTTACTTAAGAAGATACCTCCCTCTGCTTATTATTTGCCTGATACCTCTTTATGTATATGCCGGCAGCAAAACGACAAAAAACATCAAACTTGGCAAAGGCAAAAAGCCGTTGCTGGTGTTATGCGATGACTGGCTGCCATATCAGGGTTTAAATAAAAAAGGGCAAGCAGATGGTCTCAATGTTGAAATCATCAAGGCAGTGGCTAGAACGGAAAAGCTAGATATTAAAATCGAAGTGATGAGTTGGCAAAAAGCCCAATTTATGATCCGCCAGAGAAAAGGAGATATCCTTTTAGGCGCCTCTATCACCGCTGAAAGAAAAAAATGGGGACTTTTCAGTTTACCCTTCAACTCCTATCGAAGAGTTATTTTCTCCCCCAAAACCAAACCAATCAACTCGGTTAAGGAAATGTTTGGAAAAAAAGTAGCGGTCCAAAAAAACAGTGCTGCCCAGGAACAATTACGTAAATACAGAGGAAAAGTTAAACTCCTGGCTTTAAAAGATGACCTGTCCGCTTTTATTCAAGTTTTTAATGAGAAAAAAGGGGATGCCGTTGCTACTGATCACCTGTTTGGCCTGTATACTCTCAATAAAATCGGCATGAAAAAACAGGCTATTATAGGTGAAGAGATATTGGAAACTGTACCCTATTCCATGTTGGTCAACAAAAAAAATGCCGCCCTGGTAAAAATTTTGAACCGGGGTCTTAAAAAAATCATTGCTAATAAAAAATTAGATAAAATCATCAATAAATGGTCCAAGTAAAACTATGAAAATATCTATCAGCAATAAAATCCTAATGACCGCCCTGGTAGTGGTAGTGCCCTCTTTTTTAATTATTGGCATTGCGGTTACCACCCTGAGTGTAGACAGCATGATGGCAGGGATAATGGAACAAAACCGCAATTTGGCCCGCTCCTTAACCCAAAACCTGGCCCAACGAATCGACAATTACAAAAAAACCATTAAAACCCTGGCAACTTCTACCACCACGGCTATCAATATCCAGGAAACTCTTGAGCAGCAAAGGGCGCTCTATCCTGAATTCACCAACACCTTTACCACAGACAGCGATGGCGTGATTTCAGAAACCATCCCCTATGTAGAAAAACTACAAAGCCTCAATATTAAAGAAAAATCCTATTATAACATCCCTTTTAAAAGTAAAAAATCCAACTCTTTTTTAACCTGGATAGATCCTTTCCCCTATCCGGCTCTGCTGATTGTTTCTCCTACCCTAATTGACTACGGTGAGGATTCTGAACCTGGTTTTGGCGGCGTCACTGCGGCGGCTATACCTTTGACCGCATTTTTTCAGGAGATAAGAGGCAGTAAAATCGGGAAAAACGGGTTTATATTTTTAATTGACAGCAAAACCGGAAAATATCTCACCCACCGGGAAAAAAGTATAGTTTCACAGTCAGCCTGGAAAGACCTGAATAACGAAAAAGAGCGCCAACAACTACTGGCTCGTAAAGATGATTGTATCCGCTTTGAGGAAAAGGGGATCAAAAAATTTTACTGCTTCTCATTCCTCCCTTCCATGAACTGGCAACTGGTCATAGTCGGTAATCAATCAGATTTTACCGGCAACCTGGTGAAAATGAGAAATATCATCATCTCTATTTTTGTGGTTAGTGTTCTGGTGGTGTTGTTCTTGCTGGCAGTTGTCAGCCGCCGAATCTCCAAGCCTATTAAAACCCTTACCCAGGCTGCAGAAAAAATATCGCTGAATGATCTCAATTTTAATATAAAAGTAAAAAGCCAGGACGAAGTTGGTATCCTGGCCAGAGCCTTTAAATCCATGGTGGCAAATCTCAAAACCGCCTATCATAACCTAATTAAACTGAACAAATCAAACAAGAAACTGGCTCTTATCCTGGAACAGCAAGAGTTGATCGAAGTGGGTCTCAATGAAGCAGCCATATTGGTAGGGGCTCAACAGGGCTCGGTTATGCTGTTAGACGGTGAAAACAACTTGAGAGTGTATGCTGCCTACAATTGGGAATGTGATAAAACTAAACTACATACCTTTACACCCGGTAAAGGGGTGGCTGGCAAAGTTATAGACACCAAAGAACCGGTAATTGTTGATGACGCCAATGCTTCTGAAGATTTCGAGACTTTTGAAAACGCCCTATGGCAGGGCTCCAAAAGCCTGCTATGCGTACCCCTGCAGGAGGAGGAAAATATCATTGGGGTAATCAATCTGAACAATAAAAATGATGGCGAGCAATTCACTCAAAATGATGCGGAGTTAGTCAGAAGTATCGCTAGCCAGGTGGTTATCTCCTTTGATAATATTGATAAAATGCGACTCAAAGCAGAAATGGAAACTGCACAAACCGTGCAAAATTCTCTCTTTCCCGCGCAGGATCCGGAGTTCAACGGCATCAAATTTTCCAGTTTCTTTAAACCGGCCTCTGAGTGCGGTGGTGACTGGTGGGGTTATTTTATTAGTGACGATATTGTCTATCTTTTTATTGGCGATGTTACCGGCCATGGAGTACCTTCGGCTCTTATTACTGCAGCCGCCAAGTCCTGTTGTGATACCGTGGAGATCATGAAGCAATATCTGCCTGAAGATCAATTGTCTCCGGCTGCTATTTTGGATTACCTGAACAAAATACTGACCAAGGGAGGGCAACAAGAGCTGCTGATGACTTTTTTCGTTACTGCCATAAATGTTAAAACCCGGGAGATAACCTATTCTAATGCCGGACATAACTTCCCTTTTCTGTTTACTACCACCGATGATGATAAGCCAAAAACCACCAGCCTGCAGTCCAGGGGATTCCGGCTGGGATATAATAAAGAGTCTAAATATAAAAATTGTAAACAGACCTTAAAACCTGGAGATGTGGTGCTTTGGTACACAGATGGTCTAATTGAGTGCAGAAACAGTGCTGAAGAAGAATTTAATCGATACAGGACCATCAAAACGGTAAAAAGTAAACTTTCCGCTGACAGTGATGAAATTATGGACAATTTGGTCCAGACCGCTTTTGACTTTTACGGTAGTCATCCTTTGGATGATGATATTACCATGGTAGTGGCCAAGTTTTAAGGAAAATTCGGATGCATCCCGACTAACTTTGTTGCAACCTAAAAAATTGTCCTCGATGTATTAAATATACATCTGCGGGAATTTTTCAGATTGCGCCGCGTTATCCGGGCGCCTCCGAATTTTCTTAGCCTATGGAGGATACATCCGAATTCAAAACCTGATTCGGGATTCAAAGTCTGCTAACTTATCCTGCCAGTCTTTTAGCAGGGTGGGGTCGGGTGGCCGGTATTCAACATTTGCATGGTTCATCTCTAAAACTTTGTTCATGTCCGTCTTAAAATTATCTACCTCTTTACCCAACACTTTTTGACTGGTCTCTCTCAATTTTTCAATATATTTGAGCAGCATCTGAAATTTCAAGTGTTCCCGAAAACGGTTCATCTCCGATATCATCAAATTGCCGGCTTCCTTTTTTACCACCTGAATAATTTTCTTGCGCCAACGAATAAAAATCTCTTCTCTGGCAGTTTCCAAATCTTCCGGTTCCCTTTTGAGAACCTCCTTGACAAACCAGGCTTTGAACTTTTTCAACCATAACATCCAGCCCTGCTGAAATATGGCCAACGCTCTTTCCGAAACCGGCAGTTCAACCTGCAAAGAGAATAGATCCACAGCAGGATCATCTATCAATTCGCGTACATGGTACTGTTTATTGGCATTATTGGTTTTTTTAATAGAACGGTTAGATGCATCATCGCCATGAAAAACCTCTCCCTGATGTCCGTTCTGTTGCAATTTTAAATAATTGTTATGCAAAACAGCCTGATGCATCTCCATCACTGTGGCAAATTCCGATTGAATCTGTCCTATTATATCCTTTACTTCAGCCATAATTTCCCGGTTGGCATAATCGGTTAAAAAAGAGTTCAACGATTGGTTGAACTCTTCGGCAATGGCTAGAACCATTCCGTTTACCTTCTCGGTGTAAGAAACTGGTTCCGACTGGTTATTATCAGGTTCACCAGGATGCCAAAGACTCTTGAATTCCTGGATATGAAGGTTGATCTTTTTGGCTAATTCGCCATAAGAGGGGTCCAGAAAACTGCCGCAGCGAAAACGGACCATCTTCTCGGTTTTCATGGCCACTCCCTGTAAATGAGCCTCCAGGTTGGGCAACAGTTTTTCAGCCTCTACTACAAAAACCTCCAGCATGCGCTGATCAGCATGAAGTGGATCGGCTGCGATATGGACTCCATAATGCAGCCTGGCTAACAAGTTCCCTAAAGAACGATAGGCAAAACGACGCTTAAAACGGTTAGCAGCCGGGGCAATCTCGTCACTCCAAAAAGTGTTCAAGTTAGCCCAGCGCTTCTCTAACAGGCGGATCATCTCAGGCTCTTTTTGCCAATTGTTAAAACGGGCCCTATCACGATCGGAAAGTTTGTCTTCTCTTTCCAGGGTCTTAAATAGTTCAAACAGGGCACTCACGGTGTAAAGACGGGGTTCAACTCCTAATTTGACTTTTATACCTTCAATTACAGTATCCTGTACCCGCTTCAAATCGTTAATTTCACTATGGGCATCGATATCCACATTGAGAACAAAAATCAAATTGTCCTGCAAACCAAATCCCTTGACTACTTCCAACAATTTCTCATCTGCCTGGCGTAAACCCATCACCGAGTTGACCAGGTAGATAGCCCAATCAGCCCCTAGCAAGTATTCTTGCACCTCAGCCAGATGTGATGAATTAAGAGAATCGCTTCCCTGGCAGTCAGCCAGTTCCACCGGCAATAATTCTTTCGGGAAAGGCATCTCCACCAGGATATCGTTTACATAGGCGGCACTGCTGTCACGGCAAACCACCTTCCGGTGCCGGCCAAAATCTTCACCTCCCAATACCTTGCAGGTAGCCTCTTGTGCCAATTTAGTGCCCGTTTCTTTATAACCATCCAGCAGAGCATTTAAACGGGAAAGACGATTCAATGCGTACCCAGGCAGGCTAGTCCGAAAAGGTTCGATTTGGCTCAACAACTCGGTTAAATATTGACGAGTTTCCTGCTGCTGAATTTCCAGGGTAAAAGTTGGAGGCGTCAAACCGGTCATGGCAACCAGTAAAGGAGATGAAAATTGTATCTCCTGATTTATCTCCTCCAGGCCTTTCCACTGGATAGTGGCTTTCAACTCGTGAGAGGGGAGCACTCTGGTCACTGCAGAGGTCAATACCCCGGCACCCCTTTTCAGGGCGTCCCGCTGGAGTAAAGCATTAACATAAGTGCTTTTGCCCGATTTAATAGAGCCAATTACTGCGACCCTGGATAAAGGCGTTGGCTGGGAAGCTCTTTGGACCATATCGTCCATCAAAGTCCAGTTCCAGATTCTGTTTAGCAGGGGATCATCTTTTTCAGCCTGTTGACAAAATTGCCGCACATCTTCGGCCAATTGCAGAAACTCTTCCATAGATTACCCCACCACCTCCGCCAAAGCCGCGACCACATGATCCA
>CAZTWC010000070.1:0-14399 GCA_964617105.1 uncultured Myxococcia bacterium | reverse complement strand
ATCATCTGGATGGCGGGAGAGGATTTCCACTTTTTGGCCAGATTTTTGGTAAAGTTTAGAAAATGGTTGGATGCCAAAGAATTTTTTATCTACCGCGTACTTGCCTTTGATTGGCCAGAGAGCGGGCAATATAGGCCAGAATTTCAGTAGGGCATGGATACTGACCATCAGGTCTGGTTTGGCAAAATTGATACATTTTAAAAGTTTTTTATGTCCCATGCCGGTATCGATGAGCACCAGGGCCATGCCATTTAACAATAGAGCCATGGTCAGGGCATAGAGGTCTATAGACAGGGGAAAGAGCACTACCGCCCGTTGGTCGGGTAAAAAGCCTTTCTCTTTCAACCCGCGGGCAAGGGATTCCACCCGGTCCACAAACTGGCCGAAGGTTATATTTTCCTCCTCCACTACTTTTCCCTGCTCCCATTTTTTGGGGATCACCAGAGCCTTACGCTGTGCATGAGCGCGGGCCTGTGCCAAGATTATAGAAGCGAAATTGTCTGAATCAGCCATGGTAGTTTCTGTCCGAAAATTGGAGAGTTTTGACGCTCAGAATTATTGTAGCATAAGGTGTAATGTGATACAATAAATCCTTCCGATATCCCCTGCCGGGATCTTAACTTTTCAGAAGGATAAGATTAAAAAATGGCTCATGATACTAAAAAAGATGTGCTTGAAGATATTTCCTGGGACCAGGTGCGTTACTCCATGGTGTGGGAGGATCATTTGCTGCTGCAAAAAGCCCTGGAGATAAACTCTGATGACCGGGTGCTCTCTATAATCAGTGCAGGTGACAACGCATTGGCCTTGCTGCTGCAGGAGCCCAGGCAGGTGGTGGCGATTGATATCAATCCCTGCCAGAGCGCTTTGCTAAATTTGAAACTGGCGGGCATCAAAAGTCTCGATTATCAGGAGTTTACCTGTCTGATGGGGGTGAACCAGGGGGCAGATCGTCTCTACTACTATGAAAAGATTAGGCAAGATCTCCCTCCAGGAGCAATTGATTACTGGGACCGGCACCAGCAGGATATTTCTCATGGTTTGCTTTTGTGCGGCAAATTAGAGCGTTATTTTATCGATTTTCAGAAACAACACCTGGCTAAAATCCACCCGCCGGAAGTGGTGGAGCAACTTTTTACCCGGCCAACTCTCTTGGAGCAGGAAGCCTTTTTTAAGGAAAAATTTGCCACCAAAACTTTTCAAGAGAAATTCAAATGGTATTTTGGCAGGGAGATGATGGCCAAAACCGGGCGGGACCCGGCCCAGTTCAAGTATGTTAAATTAGATGAGGTTGGAGATTACTTTTTCTCCCGTTTTAGATACGCTTGCACCAAACTTCCCCTTAACACTAATTTTTATTTGCAGTTTTTTCTGACGTCCCGGTTTTTCAACCTGGAGCAAGGCCCGCTCTATTTGCAAAAAGCCAATTTTTACAAGTTGAAACAACTTTTACCCCGGATAGCGGTGGTTACCGGCCAGGTGGAGAGTGTGCTCAGGGAGGAGGCGCCCGGCACCTTTTCCAAAGCCAATTTTTCCGATATTTTTGAGTATATGACCCAGGAGGCAGCGGATCTCCTGTTGGCGGAGATGGCTGATCGGTTTCAAGGCCAGGGACGCATTGCCTATTGGAGTCTTTTAGTTCCACGGGGCAGGTCGGAGAGCCTGGCTCAACAACTACGCTCTTTGGATCAGATTGCCCGGCAGTTGTGGACAGAGGACCGTAGTTGGTTTTATCAATCTTTTCATGTTTACGAGGTGGTCTAATGAGACTGCTGTCTTGGCGCTGGCTGGCCTTTGCCCTGTTTGTGGTGGCCATCCTGGCGGTTATGCCGGGCTTGAAAACCGCAGTTAGGCCCGATAACGCTCTCACCGTGTGGTTTTTGAAAACCGACCCTCAACTACAGAACTACAACCGTTTTCAGAAACATTTTGGCAACGATGAGGTGATTCTTATCCAGATATATCACCCCCAGGGAATTTTCAATGCATCTTTGTTGCAAAAAATTGAGCAACTGAGTAAAGAGTTGGAAAATGTCGAGGGAGTGGATTCGGTTCATTCTCTGTTATCAGCCCGGGATTTTTATGAAACCGGAAAAGGGCTCAAGTTTGATTACGCTGTGCCCAGGCCGCTGCCCTCTGCCCAATATGAACTGGCGGCTCTCAAGAAACGCTTGGTTGCCAATCCGCTGATGATTGGCCGCTTTATCAGTAAGGATGGGACTCGGGCCATGCTTTGGGCACAGATGGAGACCATGGCGGATATAGACCTGCGGCGAGACGCCATTGTAGGGCAGGTTCGCCAGATCACCGGCCAGGTGATGGGAGAAACCGAACATCCCATGGGCGGTATCGGGGTAATCTATTCGGGGCTGAACATCATTACTCAGCATGATTTTGGCCTGTTTGTAGGGATAACTTATCTGGTAATGTTTGTGGCGGTGTGGTGGTTTTTTAAAAGCCTGCTTTTAGTGGCCGCCATTCTGGGGGTTATTTTGACCGGCACCCTGGGGGCTCTGGGAGTTTATGGCCTGTTGGACCATCAAATAAATATGGTTACCATTGTTTTGCCAACTTTAATAATAGTGCTGGGCATAGCGGACGCCATCCATTTTCCGGCTATATTTTTTCAGGAACTAAGTAAAAACCAGGAGAGTAGCCGAGGTGAGATTGTCTATGCCACGGTAAAACGGGTTTTTCTCCCTTGTCTGTTTACCACCATCACCACTATTTGCGGATTTATGGCTTTGGTATCTTCACCCATGGCAGTGATCCAGCATTTGGGGATTTATGCGGCTCTGGGAGTGGGTATAGCCTTTGTCGCCAGCATGATTTTTATGACCCTGGTTTTTTACAAACTAAAGGAAAATAGCACTCAACCGCGATTGCTGCTGGCCAGTAAAATTTTGAACAAGGTGGATTCTTGGCTAAGAGAAAAGCCCGGTCAGTTGGCGGGGCTCTCAGTGTTGTTGGTGCTGGTGGCTTTGATATTTGCCTTTCAGGTTAAAACCGACACCTATACTTTGGGGTATTTTCCCGATGATCATCAGGTGGTAAAAGACCATTTGACCATAGAGAAGGGGTGGGGTTATTATAGCCCTTTGGAATTTACGGTTGTGCCCGCCAGGGGGTTGAAAGCGGATAGCCCGGAAATATTGGCCGCTACCCAGAAGTTTGTGGATCGAGCCAAAGAAATGCCTCTGGTTAGTGATGGTTTTGGTCTCTATTCCATCTATCGCCGTATGGCCCAGGTGATGGGTGCAGAGTTGAAACCAGACCAGGTAATCTCTGCGCCTCTGGTGGCCCAGTTGAAATTGCTTTTAGAATCAGAACCTCTGGAGTGGAATCGCAAGGGAAAAAAATTCCAGGAGAATTTCCTGGCCCCGGTGATAACCCAGGATGGAAACTTAGGGCGGATAACTCTGCTGGGCAAAATGATTAGCGCCAAAACCATGGCGGGGCTCTTTAAGCAGTTGGAAAATCTGGCAAAAGAGACCATGGGAAAGGCGGGAAAATTAGTGATCAGCGGATATCCGCCCCTGTATGTTTCGATTATCGACTATGTGACTACCTCTCAGGTTCGCAGTTTTTTTCTGGCCCTGGCTATAATCTTTGTGCTTATGTTAACCTGGCTGCGCTCATTGCGATTGGCCTTGATCTCCATTGTGCCCAATTGTTTTCCGGTGCTTTTTATGCTGGGAGCAATGGGAATTCTGGGAATCGACCTGGATATTGGAACTGCCACAGTGGGAGCCATAGTATTGGGTATTTCCATTGATGATACTATCCATTTTCTCCATTACTGGCAACAGGCGGAAAAGGATGGTTTGAGTTGGGAAGCCTGTCTGAAAAGGACTTTTAAACGGGCCGGAACGGCAGCAATAATGACCACTTTGTTGCTGGTGATTGGTTATCCGGTGCTGATGTTAGCCGATGTGGCCACAGTTTTTTATTTCGGCCTATTGACCACGGTGGCGGCTTTGGCCGCTATTTACGGCGATCTGGTAATGTTACCATTGCTGTTAAAAGTATTTGCGCCAAAGAGTCCATCTGGGAATTAACATCTTTAAGAAAGGATGAAAACAGATGTCTGTTCGTGAAAAACGGGTAAAAAGGAGATTGGTGCCATCCCGGTTAAGCGACCTGTTTGCCGTGTTGATGGTTAACCAGGCACCATTGGTCTGTGAGGTGCAGGATGTTTCCGAAACCGGATTGCGGTTGGCGGTTACCGACCTGGCCCCCAAAGATCTTCCCGAGATTGGCGAAACCTTAGAGAACTTCTTTTTGGGCACCTTTTTTTATCACAAGCGACTCACCAAGGTGGTGATTATCCACAAACAGGCGATGGAAAAGGGAAACTGCACCGTGTTGGGGATGGAGGCGGTTGATGGTGAAACCAGGGCTACCCTCTGGCAATTGCTGCAAGAGGTGTCTGCCGAGGATAAGCCGAAATCCATGGTGCAGAAGGACCCTCCCGATAAAATACCGCGAGTACCGGCCCGGGGGCATTACACTGAGGAGGCTCGCCTGAAAAGGTTGGAGTTTATCCGCCAGACCACCGGCAATGACTTGAAAACTTTTGAGTCCACTTCTCTATCTATTGAAAAATTAACCGGTAATATTGAAAACATGATTGGCTCAGTGGAGATACCGGTAGGATTGGCGGGCCCGCTTTGGTTCAAGGGCCAGGCTGTTAAAGAGTTTATTTATGCTCCCTTTGCAACCACCGAGGGGGCGTTGGTGGCCTCTGCCACTCGCGGAGCCACTGCTATCTCCCGTTCCGGCGGCGTAACTACCCGGGTTATCCGCCAACAAATGCTGCGGGTTCCCATGTTTATTCTCACCGATATGAACGGTGCTTTTCTTTTTACCAAATGGATACGCGATCACCAGGAGGAGATCAGCGCTCAAATCGGTTTGGTTTCCTGTCACGCCCATTTGACCCAGGTCGAACCTTTTCAGATCGGCAACATGGTGCATGTCCGTTTTTTATATGAAACCGGTGATGCTGCCGGCCAGAACATGACTACGGTTTGCACCTGGAAAGCCTGCCAGTGGATAATGGAGCAGATGCAGCACTTTGCCGATATTGTAGTGGATAATTTTTTTATCGAAGCCAATTTGAGTGGAGATAAAAAAGTAAATTACCTCTCTTTTATGTCTGGCCGTGGCATCCGGGTAACAGCGGAATGTTTTATTAAGCGGGAGATTTTGGAACAGGTGCTGAAAATTTCACCCCAGCACATAGAACTGTGCAACCAGGGATTTTTAATGGGCAGTATCCAGGCTGGTATGATCGGTTACAACATCAATATCGCCAACGTTATTGCCGCCATATATACTGCCACCGGTCAAGATATCGCCAGTATCCATGAGTCTAGTTTGGGTCAATTGAACCTGCAGGCATCAGAAAAGGGTTTGTACGCCAGTTTGATGCTTCCCAGCCTGATTATTGGTACTGTTGGCGGCGGAACTCATCTGCCGGTGCAGCAGGACGCCCTGGATATCATTGGCTGTACATCGGCTAGAAAGGTTTTTCGCCTGGCCGAGATTATCGCCGGTTTTTGCCTGGCTCTGGATATCTCTACCCTGGCGGCCATTGCCAGCGGTCAGTTCGCCACAGCTCACGACCGTCTGGGTCGAAACCGGCCAGTAAAATGGTTTGGCAAGGATGACTTGAACAAAACTTTTTTCCAGGAACCTCTGCGTCGCTTTTTTAATAACGATTCTCTTGAGGTGGTTGCGATTGAACCACTAGATTTTGAGATGGGCAGTTCCATCATAACCCAGTTGACCGCCAGAAAGGTGCGAAAACTGGTAGGACTGTATCCTCTGCGGATCAACCACCTTAATTTGCAGGAGAAGTCACATACCGATGTGCTGGTTAAAGTAAAACCACTGGATGATGAAGTGATCCTGATGATAAACAGTATGGCAACTATGTGTGGTGGCCGGTTGGCATCATCCCATGCCAGGTATAAGGATTTGACCGGTTTTAAAAATTGCCACCTCCGGGAGTTGGCAGTATACAGCCAAAAGGATCCGCGTTTTATCCGCCATGTTCCTAAAATTTACCATTGCTATAGCAACCACGAGCGTGAAGCCTATGTGGTGGTTATGGAAAAATTGGAGAATATGGAGTTGCTCAACACTGCCAATAGCCCGGGAGTCTGGCAGAAGCAGCATATAGAGGCCGCCTTGAAAGGCATTGCCGAGATCCATGCTATCTGGTTGGGACGAGAGGAAGAGTTGAAGTCACAGTCTTGGCTGGGTCAATATCCCACGGCGAATTTGATGGGCAGGATGAAAGATTTATGGGAGTCGCTGATTTTTCATGCCTCCGAAGAGTTTCCCGAGATTATCACCCAGGGGGAGAAGTCTGCTATTATAAATCAAATTAAAAGTGTTGAAATCTGGTGGCAAGAGATCGAAAAAATGCCCCGTACCCTGGTGCACAACGATTTTAACCCCAGGAATATCGCTTTGCGGCCTTTGCCGGACGGGGACTGGCGGCTGTGTGCCTACGACTGGGAATTGGCCACCTTGCATTTGCCCCAGCGCGACCTGGTAGAACTGCTCTCTTTTGTGCTCCTGCCGGAAGTGAAAGAAGATGAGATTTTGCATTATTCTGAGGTGCACCGAAAGGCTCTGGAGAAAAGCAGTGGGATAAAACTGGATAAAAAGTTGTGGGACCGGGGATACAACCTCTGCCTGCGTGACTATATCATTAATCGTATTCCTATGTACCTGATGGCTCACACCTTTCGTAACT
The DNA here is from genome assembly GCA_964617105.1 of uncultured Myxococcia bacterium. Classification (GTDB taxonomy): domain Bacteria; phylum CAZTWC01; class CAZTWC01; order CAZTWC01; family CAZTWC01; genus CAZTWC01. The sequence continues at coordinate 7,630 of CAZTWC010000070.1, read as the reverse complement.
ATTCCTTTATGGAGAGGGTGGTAAAGGTAGTCCGCCGGTTGATAAACCAGACCATAGGAGATTTTACTTAGTGTCCGTCTGAGAATCCACTTTGTTTTACCAGAGAACGGTTTCCGGATGACAATTTAACGACTACAGGAGATACTGATGGCTAAATTCATGCTGAAAAACCATGAAAAAATTGCCGGTCTCAAATGTGTAAAGTGCGGCGCCGTATTTAATCGTCAGGAGGTGAAATATACCTGCTCTAAGTGTGGTTATATTGGTATCCTGGACGTGATCTACCACTATCCATTTATTGGTGCTATTAAACCCAAGCAATTTTTAGCGCAAAGTAAAGAGATGAGCCTATGGCGCTATCTGTTTGTTTTGCCGGTGGAGAACAAGCCTGCCTCTCTGGATATGCAAATCGGCTGGACCCCGCTTTACCGGGCAAAAAGAATGGGAGAGAGCATCGGCTTGAAAAATCTTTATATTAAAGATGATACCCGCAACCCCACCGGTTCTTTGAAAGATCGTGCCTCAGCCATAGCCATAGCCCTGGCATTGGACCAGGGACAGAATATGATCACCGCTGCTAGCACTGGTAATGCCGCCTCTTCTCTGGCCGGGTTGGCTGCTGCGGCTGGAATTTCTACCGTAATTTTTATCCCCAAATCGGCGCCAATAGCCAAGGTGGCGCAACTACAAGTCTTTGGCGCCAATATTATTATGGTGGATGGCACCTACGATCAGGCCTTTGATCTTTGCCTGCAGGTGAGTGAAAAATATGGCTGGTACTGCCGTAATACTGCTTACAATCCCTATTTGAGCGAAGGGAAAAAAACTGTGGCCCTGGAGATAGCGGAACAGATGAAATTTGGCCGCATTGACCGGGTTTTTGTGCCGGTTGGTGATGGCTGTATAATTGGCGGGGTTAAGAAGGGTTTTTATGACCTCAAACAGTTGGGATTTATACCTCAAATGCCCAAAATATACGGGGTGCAGGCTGCGGGCTCCAATGTGATTGCTGAAGCATTTTTTAAGGACACAGAAAAGATTGTCCCGCGGGTGGAAACGCCCACGGTTGCGGACAGTATCTCGGTGGGTTATCCCCGAGACGCTATCAAGGCGCTTAGAGCGGTAAGAGATAGCCACGGCAGTTTCGTAGTAGTAAAAGATCGCGATATTTTATTTGCCCAAAGAGAGATGGCCTCCAATTGTGGTATTTTTGCTGAGCCAGCCGGAGCCGTTACTTTGGCGGGATTGAAAAAAATGGCTGCTTCCGGGGATATTGATGCTGAAGAAAAGATAGTGATTTTGGCTACTGGCAGCGGCTTGAAAGATATTGATGCTGTTCGTAAGAATCTGCAGCCGCCTCCAATAATAAAACCAAACCTGGAGGCGGTGGAGATTTTGCTTTCATCCCAAGATAAAAATAGTTTTTGTTAGCCGAGATCCTTACATGGGGATATCGTCTCCGAAATCATCGTTACCGCCACCTGGAGTGGGAAAATCGTAATCATCAGTGAACTTGTTGTCGAATGGTTTTTCCTCCTGGCGCTCAGACTGTTGTTGTCTGCCATATCGACCTGGTTGGTTTTGCTGGTTATATCCACCCTGCTGCTGGTATTGTTGCTGGGGTGGCCTGTCCTGCTGTCCTGCACCACTCCGGTCTAAAAAGGTCACATTATTGGCTACCACTTCGGTGGTATAGCGGGTGCTGCCATCCTTGGCTTCGTATTTTCTGGTTTGGATTCGGCCCTCAATATATATTTTACTACCCTTGCGTAAAAACTTGGCGCAATTCTCCGCAGTTTTATTAAAAGTTACCACCCGGTGCCATTCGGTTTTCTCCTCCATGTTGCCATCCCGGTTTTTAAACCTTTCGCCGGTAGCCACGCTTAATCTGGTAACCGCCATTCCTCCTTGAGTATAACGGCTATCAGGGTCTGCACCCAAATTTCCAATTAAAATAACTTTGTTTATTGAACCGGCCATTTTTTGCTCCTTCCCCAGATTTAGCAGGTTTAGTGTCTCAGTTTATTCCCAGATGGACACCAATTGTTAGATAAACAGGTTGATAGTTCCCAATCAACCCATTATATTAATAATTAGTATATCCTGAAAATATTTGCAAGGATAGTTTACTAAAAACAGCATTGGCAAGGCCGTTGTTGTAATGAGGAATAGGATAAAAATGGATAAAAACAGATTGCTAAAATCGCTGCAAGAGATTTTTGGTTCTGATTTACACCATAGCCTGAGCGCCAGAAAAATATACAGTTGCGATGCCTCGATTTTTCAGATTGAACCAATGGCCATAGTTTTTCCTAAAAAGGAGGAACAATTGGTTTCCCTGGTTAAGTTAGCTGGCGAACATGGAGTGACTATCACCTGCCGCGGCGGCGGTTCATCCCTGGCCGGTCAGGGCCTGGGACCCGGTATAATCGTGGATATGAGCGTGTATATGAATAAAATTCTGGCTGTGGATCCAGATAATAAGCGGGCCACAGTGCAGCCGGGGGTAAATCTTGATATTCTCAACCGCCAACTTGCCAATTACAACTTGATGTTTGCTCCTGATCCCTCATCTTCTGCCTATTGTACTATTGGCGGAATGATTGCCAACAATTCTGGTGGATCCCGGGATGTCAAATACGGCACCACCAGAGATCACTTACATAGCCTTTCCCTTATCAGTGGCAGAGGAGAGAGGCTTCAAGCCAGAAGTTTGCCCTTATCGGCTTTAGGTTTGCGGCCGGAACGGAAAAAATGGAAAACCGCTGCCCCGGGACAGGATGAATTTGGAGGTTTGAGTGAAAAAGAGAGAGATCTCTGGCGGCAGGTGTCTGCTTTGTATATGGATTGTCGGACCATGATTGAGCCAATGGCCAATTCATTTTTAAAAGATTCCTCCTCGTTTAACCTGAAAAATGTAGTGAAAAACCGATATTTTCATCCTCAGCAGGTGCTGGCCGCATCAGAGGGAACTTTAGCCATAATTACTGAGGCTGGTTTGAAACTGGAGGATAAACCAGAAAAGAGTTGCCTGGTTATAGCTATGGCCAGGGACTTAAAAAAGGCGGCGCAATTTATCCAATCGATCTATTCGTTGCAGCCGAGCCGTATCGAGTTATTGCATCGCTATATCCTGGAAACCGGACTCAATGCGGGTTATCAACGGCTGCAGTCACTTTTGCAAAATGAGTTCCTATACCTATATTATATAGAGTTTGAAGGCGCGGATGGTAAAAAAGCCAAACAGGCCCAGTCAATAGCCTCAAAATTCAACCTCTCCTCCACAGTGCACCAATCACCAGAGGAACAAGCAGCCCTTTGGAGTCTTCGAAAAATGGCGGTGGGACTGGTGCACCGGCTGGAAGGGAAGGGGACGCCCATTGCCCTTATCGAAGATGCCGCTTTGCCGATTGAGAATCTGTCGGTTTTTTTAACTGCCATGGAGGAGATCTTAGGGCAATACGGTATTAAAACCTTTATATATGGGCATGCTGCCAGCGGCAATATTCATATTCGCCCCTTTTTCCAGGTAAGAGGACAAAGAGACCTGAATATCATGATAGAACTCTTTGAACAGCACGCCTTGCTGGTAAAAGAGATGGGGGGAGTTTTAAGTGGTGAGCACGGATTGGGTAGGTTGCGCAGTGCCTATTTTCAGGGTATCTACCCCCAACCATTTAAGCGCTTGTTTTATCCCTTAAAGCATCTGTTTGATCCTTTAAATATCCTTAATCGGGGAGTGAAATTGCTGGAAACCGGCCAGCCCCGGGCCAGGGACGCCTTGAGTCAGGTTTTTAGCCAATATTTTAAGTATAATCGCCAGGTTGACTCTAACATACCCATATCTAGTGCAGAGGTGGAAAAATGTCATGGCTGCGGCAAGTGCCGCGATTTTTGTCCCTCCTATCTGGCTGAAAGAGAGGAAATTAATTTACCTCGAGCCAGGCACAACCTGCTCAGGCAATTATCCTCCCGGCAACTTCTATCTTCCCTAGAGGCTAAAAAGGCTTTTAGCACCTGCTTGGGTTGCGGTAAATGCCAACGACTGTGTCCCAGCCGGGTGGATACCAGAAAATTGGTTCGCCTTTGGCGGGAATACCGCGTGCATCGTCAGGGGAGCGCTTTGTTCTCTCTGGCCATGAGCGACCCGGCTATGCCATTAAAATATAGCCATCTGCTGGGTCCTCTGTCATCAAATTTGCGCTCAAATTTGCGTCAGTATAGAGACCTTCAACTATTTCAACGACTGGGGGTCAACCCGGAGGCAGAATTTTTTCCTAAAACCAAAAAAATTACGGATCTAAACAGATTACTTTTAAAACTGACCTCTGGTAGCAAGTTAGGTAAAAGCCAGCCTGCTCATTTAGGTCAAACCAAATCAGTTCGAACTTACTCAGAGCAAACCTACCCAAAGGTGGTCTATTTCCCCGGATGTTTTGCCAGTTATGTGGCTTTTAATGAGGAGTCATTACCTGCGGTTGCCCTGCTTAAGCAAAAGGGTTTTCAGGTAGTGCAGCCCTCTTTTTCCTGCTGCGGTTTTAGCGCCTGGTATGCTGGAGAAACTACTGTAGCCAGGCGACAGGCCCGTAGTATTGCTGAGACTATGGCGCCCTGGTTGGAAAAAGGTTTTCAGGTGGTTTACACCTGCCCAAGTTGTGGGGAGAGTCTGGCGGAACTGCTACCCAGTCTGGTGGGAAAAACAGCCCGGATTCCGGCTGGATCCTTAAGTTATTTGGGAGAGATATTAACCCGGCGCCAGGGGTTTAATTCCCGGGATTTTAATGCCGGGTTGACAGATGCTAATGTCCAGCCAAAATCTGCCGATACCAAACTGAAAGCCGCCTATCACATACCTTGCCACCAATCGGAGGGAGAGGATTTATCGGCAAATTTACAATTGTTGGCTCAAGTCCCTGGCCTGGAAGTGGAAGTTTTGTCCGAGAGTTGCTGTGGCATGGCTGGTAGCTTCGGCCTCAAGGCCGATGTAAGCCATATATCTGAAAAATTGGCAGCCGCCAAAATAGAGGCTATAGGTCAAACCGGGGCTGATCTGGTTATCTCTCCCTGTGGTGCATGCCGGTTTCAGATAGAGAGGCACTGTAACCTGCCCGCTGTTCATCCGGTGCTTTTTTGGGGTTTAGCCGATTGAATTATGCAACATACTCCAGGACTTTGCCCACCTCTTTTAAATGAAGTTCGCTGTTTTGCACTTGCACTTCAAGTTTTTCAAGCATTTGTATCGTTGCGCGGGGATAATATTTCTCCCCACAGTTTTGGCAGACAGGAATTTTTAAAATGACGTGGATGATATCATTACCTTTATTGATTGGTTCTTTGATTTTTTTAGTAACAATATTTTCACCCTGACAAATAACGCATTTCATGTTATTTCCTTTTCTTAAAATCTATCCACAAGTTTGGATTGGGACGATATACTGTTACTACTATTGACAGATTATCAGCTTTATTATAGGCACATACAACATGAAGAGGTTTTCCTATTTTGGTTTCACCATATATTAGTACTGATGGATATGGCTTATCGTCATAATAGGATTCAATAACTTCTCCATTAGACACAGCTTGATAAACTTCATTATCTTTTATTATACCATATTCTATCATTGTTTTTTCAGCGTGACTTTTAGAATCGTAGACCATCCTGGATCCTCTTCACCGCCCGCTGGATATTTTCTCGATTGCCAAAAGCGCTGAGCCGAAAATATCCCTGGCCGCTGGGGCCGAAACCACTACCCGGTGTTCCCACTACGCCAGCCTTTTCCAGCATTTTATCAAAAAACTGCCAGGAATCTAATTGTGACGGTGTTTCCATCCACACATAAGGGGCATTGTCGCCGCCATAAACCCGAAAACCTGCCTCTATCATCCCCTGTCTAATAATGGCGGCATTTCCCATGTAGAATTCTACCAGTTTGGTCACTGCCTTTTGCCCCTGGGGGCTCAAAACCGCCAGCCCTCCCTGCTGCACAATATTGGAGGCACCGTTAAACAGGGTATTTTGCCGGCGTCTCCACATCTGGTTTATCTTTCCTGGCGGCCCATCTTCAACTTCAAGTTCCACGGGCACCACCGACCAACCCAGCCTGACCCCGGTAAACCCGGCGGTTTTGGAAAAACTGTTGATCTCGATGGCACATTTTTTTGCACCCTCTATCTCAAAGATACTGCGAGGCAACTCTGGATCGTTAATAAAAGCAGCATAAGCAGCATCAAAAATGATCACTGCCCGGTGCTTTAGGGCATAATCTACAAACTCTTTCAATTGTTTTTTGTTGGCCACCGCTCCAGTGGGGTTATTAGGAAAACAGAGGTAGATCAGGTCAACTTTTTGTTCTGGCAAATGGGGAAAAAAATTGTTTTGGGCCAGGCAGGGCATATAAACCAGACCCTGGTACCGGCCTTCCTCAAACTGGCCGGTCCGACCGGCAATGACATTACTGTCCACATAAACCGGGTAGGCCGGATCTTGAACTGCCACCACATTTTGGGCGCCAAATATAGACTGGATATTGCCAGCGTCTGACTTGGCTCCATCACTTACGAAAATATCATCCGGAGTCAACTTCACTCCCAGGGGAAGGTAGTGGCTGGCCAGGGCTGCCCGCAGCCTGATATCCCCTTCGCCCTGATTGTAACCGTTGTAGGTCTCTATCTTGGTCAACGCCTCCACTCCCTGTCTGAGGCCTTGAATTATGGGTTCTGGAATGGGCTCGGTGGTATCGCCTATGCCCAGACGCAGCAGTTCCACTGATGGATTTTTTTCCACAAAAAGGGCTGCCCGCCGGGCAATCTCCGGAAAAAGGTAATTGGCAGACAGTTTTGAGTAATTTTTATTGATGGTGGCCATTATCTCCTCCTTTTTTCTACCCATTCCATGGCCGGCCGATTCAGCATTTGGTGCGGGTAAAATCTATTTTTGTGTGCCATATTGTGGCTGGAGGGAAGCTATTTTGCCTCCAGACTCTCCATCATCCCTTTGATGATGTTTTTATCCCGAGCCAGGGGTTTGGCCTGCAGATACAGTTGAAAATATTTTTTTGCCTGAAGCGAGTCACCCTTTTGCATGTAACACATCCCCAATTTTTTGAAGGCGCCGGTCAGGGTTGGATTGGCAATAATAGTCTGCTCATATAAAGAAATGGCCCTCTCCAAATTACCATTTACAAACTCTGCATCAGCCTCTTGATAGAGTTTTTTTGCTGGTTTATCCGAGATTTTTTGGGGTTTTTGCCTCTCTTTGGTTTCTATTTCAGGTTTTTTAGGGCGTTTACTGGTTTTCTTAAGCGGTTTTTTATCCAGGTTTTTCTTTTTCTTTTTATCTACTGGTTTCGGTTTGACTGTTGGTTTGATTTGTTCAGTTTTTTTTACGTTTTGGGCCAAAGAATTTGCTGTATTAGTAATAACAGCCAGGTTTTCTTCAGGGGTTGATTCCTTTGGTTTAGAGCCGAAAAACCAGATTGCTGCCCCCAGAATTGCCACCACTAAAAGCGCTATTAAGAACAGTTGTTTTTTGGGTTTTTTTCCCTCATCATGGTCTAGTCTATCCCCGATTTGGCGTTCTTCAGTTTCTTCAACCTTTGGTTGAGGAACTTCTTTCTGTTCATTTTTT
>CAZTWC010000069.1:13609-14547 GCA_964617105.1 uncultured Myxococcia bacterium | reverse complement strand
CAGGGGCACACGGGACGAGACGCTCCCTGATCTCGATGGGAAAGCCCCGCATCTGCAGACCCTGAAGGAAATGACCGGAACGGAGACAGTTCTCGCTGAGAACTCGGATCGCAGAGCCCCCGTCCGTCCCATCATACGCGAGAAGATCGTCTGGCCACCGCTCAAGGGAACGGACATCGGCAACTACGTGCTCCTCGACGAAATCGGGCGCGGCGGCATGGGGATCGTCTACCGGGCCGAGCAAAAAGGCCTCGACCGCATCGCCGCCGTGAAGATGATCCTGGCGGGCCAGCAGGCCACGCAGGCGGATACGGAGCGGTTCTTCTGTGAAGCGCAGGTTGCCGCAAAGCTGCGCCACTCAAACCTGGTGGGCGTCTACGAAGTGGGCCAGCAGCACGGATGGCACTTCATTGCCATGGAATACGTCTTTGGCCGCGACATGCGCCAAATTTTCCCCCGCTCGCAGGAGTTGGAGATCCCCTTTCCTATGGAATACGCCCTCAAGATAGCCAGCAGCGTCTGCGAGGGTCTATATTACGCCCACAACAAAACCGATGCCGAAGGAAAATCGTTAACCATTGTTCACCGTGATATTTCACCGGAAAATATCATGGTCTCTTTTGACGGTAATGTAAAAATCACCGATTTCGGTATAGCCAAGGCTCATACTCAACTGGAGCATACCAAAGCCGGCGAAATCAAAGGAAAATTGTGTTACATGTCACCTGAGCAATGCCGGGCCGAACTCCTGGATCATCGTTCCGATATTTTCTCCCTGGGGGTAGTTCTCTACGAGTGGATGACCGGGTATAAAATATTTACCGGTGATAACGAAATGCAGATTCTCAAGTCGGTAATGGAAGGAAAAATATACCCGCCCAGTTACTTTAAGGCTGATATTCCCGAGGCAGTTGAACATATTATTATGAAAGCCCTGG
>CAZTWC010000069.1:0-13599 GCA_964617105.1 uncultured Myxococcia bacterium | reverse complement strand
CGACAAACGCCAACGCTACAAAAACGCCTGGGATATGCAATACGATATAGATTCCTTTTTATCCCAACATATTTTCACCCCCAGCAATCTCCATTTGGCTAATTTTATCCGCCAGTTGTTCAACCAGGAGATGGAACGGGACAAAAAAAGGATAAAAGGCAAAATAAGCAAATTAAAGATTTCTGCCACTCAACAATTTTCTTCCGGCGGTTATACAGAACTGAAGGACTCGGAGACTGGAAAAAATATTTCAGACGATATCGAAATTATAGAAGATGCGGAGGAAATTGTTGAATCGCAGGTAAAAGCTCTCAACCGGGAAGCACATTTAAACCAGGAATTACCGTTAAAATTCTCAGAAATGGAGTATGACAACCTGATCCAAATTGCCTCCCGGAACAATATAGAGGTGGAGGACCTGCTCCGAGATATAGTAACAAGTTTTACCAAATATTATTGAACCCCACTTACCATGCACGAAGTTTCCATCGCTCAAGCCATAATTGATTCTGTCCGGCAAGTAAAGCAAGTCAGAGAAAAAAAAATTATTGGGATCAATATCCGTCTGGGTGAGTGGAGCCACTTGAAAGAAGATAATTTAAACTTTGTTTATCAGGTGATGGTTGCGGAATCAAAACAGTTTTGCAACTCTTCCCTCAACTTTGATAAAGTGCAAGCCCAAAGCCGTTGCCGCGATTGCCACCAGATATTCACTCCCCGCGATTACAGTCCGGTTTGCCCCAACTGTTCCAGTATAGACACTGAACTTATCGCCGGCAGGGAGTTGGAAATCATTTCGGTGGAAGTAGAGGATTAAGAAGGAAAATATTATGAAAATAAAAGTAGTAAAAAATATTCTGGCTGCTAACGACCAATTAGCCCTGGACAACCGCAAAAGATTTGATGCTGACCATACTTTTGTGATCAACGTAATGTCCTCACCCGGTGCGGGTAAAACAAGTCTTTTGGCCAAAACCATATCCCCTCTGAAAGAGAAGGTCAAAATCGGTGTTATTGAAGGTGATATCCAGGGAGATAACGATGCCCGTCTTTTGGGTGAATTAGGAATACCAGTGGTGCAATTCAACACTGGCGGCGCCTGTCATCTTGATGCCAATATGATCGCCAAATGCCGCGCTGACCTGCCCGCAGAACTGGATCTGCTGTTCATCGAAAATGTGGGTAACCTGGTCTGTCCGGCGGAATTCAATTTGGGTGAACACTGCAAGGTAATGCTTACCAGCACACCCGAAGGGCTGGATAAAATAGACAAATACCCTTTGATGTTCATGGAAAGCCAGGTGGTAATCGTCAATAAAATTGACCTGGTCCCCTATGTAGATTTTGATGTCCCCGATTTTTTGGAAAAACTAAAGAAAATAAATCCCACGGCTAACGCTTTTCCCCTCTCCTGCAAAACCGGCGAAGGACTAAGCCCGTGGTGTGACTGGCTGAAATCCACTGTTGACTTTTTATGACGCATATGATAAGTATGAAGTATGAACAGATCACATGAGCATAAAGTAAGAGCCACTTTTACTATCCCGCAAACTATTTTTCTTCGCTTCTCTGCTTTGATCCCAAACAGAAAAAGGAGTAAAATAATAGCCACACTTATGGAACAAGAAATCAAAAAGCAAGAACTCGCTCTGGCCAAGGCCTGTGAAGCAGCGAACAAAGAATCTGATTTAAAAATAGTTGAAACCGAATTCCAAGCACTAGAAAATACTGTCACTGAACCTTGGGAGAAAGCGTGAAAAAAGAATTTTTGCGCGGAAGTATCTGGTGGGCAGACCTGGATCCTACACGTGGCTCAGAGATAAAAAAGAAACGACCTGTGGTCATTATTGGCAACAATGTCATTAATGAAAAGCGGCGAACAGTTATTGTTATACCTTTATCCTCGTCAACAAATGCTTTTCCTCCAATTACAGTCAATGTAGAATGTATGAACAAAAATGTAATAGCGATAATTGACCAAGTAAGGGCAATTGACAAAAGTCGTTTGTTGTCGGAAATAGAGTTACTGTCTCTTTATGACTTAAATACTGTATCAATGGCCTTAACAAAAGTTATTGGTTTGTGACATCTCACAGTTTCTACCCCTCATCTGCCTGACCAAATTATAGATTTTATTGCTACGAATCAAGAACTGATTGTTTACCCATATCAACGATAAAATTTTAGGCTCGCCCTTAGGGCTTGCTCAAAAATTAGTTCGCACAAATTGGGGATTAGAATGTGGAGGCGCCGGTGAAGATGCATCCGCATTCTATAAATAGTCTATCTTACATAGATCACTCATATGCCTGGCCAAGTTGACGATCTTATTGCTGCGGATCATGGCCACCATTTTGTTGATCTTGCTGTAGGGGACCTGGTCTTTTTCCACAAATTCAAAACCTTCCTGCACAATCAATTCATAGAGATTTCTTACGCTGCAGGAGGGTTGCAAGCTGACCTTGCTGGGCCTGACTCCTCTGAAGTGAAGAGCCTGCCAGGAGCAGATAAGTTCTATAGCAAAAATGTGCTCGGTATTCTCTATAATCCGCCGGCATTTCTGGACAGCAATAGGCCCCATAGAAACATAATCCTCGGCGTTCTCACAAGTGGGGATGGAATCCACGCTGGCCGGATGGGAGAGTAGTTTACTTTCGCTCACCAGGGCGGCGGCAGTGTATTGCGGTATCATAAAACCAGAATTTAGTCCGTAATGCTCCACCAGCAATGTGGGCAAACCGTTATTGCGGTTACTGTCCAACATATGGGCTATTCGCCGCTCGATAATATTGCTCAATTGGCAAGTGACAATACCCAGATAATCCATGGCCGTGGCCAAAGGCTCGCCGTGGAAATTGCCTCCCGATTTGAAAGAGTTAAGCAACATCTCATTGGTACATTCTGAGGCGCCCTCTCTTCTCCTCGCCATTTCCGGCGGCGGAAATATCAAGGGGTTATCGTTGGCAGCATTGCATTCAGCAGTAACAATATCGTTTACAAAACGCAAAGTATCCCGCATAACTCCATAAACCTGGGGAGTACATCTCAGGGAATAGTCATCCTGAACTGGCATCATACTGGGCACTACCTTTTCCACCTCGTTCAGGGCAATAGTCATTAAATTTTGTATACTGGCTACTTCTGGTGGAAACGAGGGGGAACATATAAACTGGAATACCCGGTTTAGGCGGCGCAAATGTTCCATGGTTATGATCCGAAAATTTCGCCACAGATCATGTTTGGATAATTTGCCGGGGTTCAGGCCGGTTTGCTGTTTAAAAACCTTGAGAGGAGAGTTATACAACTCTTCCAACTCCCTTTTGATCTTTTTTACCATCTCCTGGGCTTCGGGAATGACTGACTCATCGGCACTCCAATCTATCTGGCGGTAGTTATCCAACACCTGGAATATACCCTGCAAGTTGTTGATCGCCCGGTATAAGTAGGCCAAATTAATGGGGTATCGCAATAGTTCACTGTCGCTGATAAAATCCATAACCCGAGCAGCACACTCTATTTGTCCCCGCAAACCCCGAGCTTGATGGATCTCTGGTAAATAGGCGTCAATTACCCCTTTACAGGCCTCCAGGCTCATAGCAAAACCCAACTCTGCCATCTGAATCAAACGCTGGCAATCATAGATATTCAAGGCAGCCACAGCAGCCATCATCTGAGTGCCGTTATTAAGACCTAATCCTTCCTTGGCAAATAATTGGATGGGTTCTATCTCCATGGTTTGGTGCAGTTGAGCAGCAGTGATTTTAAAATTCACCGGCAATGGGTGGGAGATAAAATCACCTTCCCGAAGGGTGGGTGATTCATGGCCAGAAGGAGCATATACCAATCCCTCTTGATCGCCAATAAGCACCAGAGCCAAATGGGATAGGGGCGCCAAATCCCCGCTGGCGCCTACCGAGCCTTTTTCCGGAATATAGGGGTAGATATCAGCATTCAGGAAAAACAGCAGCCTTTCCACTATCTGGGGGCGGACGCCTGAATATCCCTGGGCCAGAGTATTGGCTCTCAGCAGCATCATGGCCCGCACAGTATCCTCGGGCAATGGATCGCCTACACCACAGGAGTGGCTCCTTATCAGGTTGGCCTGCAGTTGCCTGCTCTCTTCTGGATCATCAATCACCACATCGCGTAAAGAACCAAAACCGGTGGTTATCCCGTAGGCTTTTATTTTTCTGTCTACCAACTGATCAACCACCTGTCTGGAGATCATCATCCGCTCTTTTGCCTGCGGATGAAGTTTAACCCGTTGTCTGAACCTGGCTACCTCCACCACCTGCTCAATAGACAAATTGTCCTGACCTAAAAAAAGACAATCACGGTCCTCTATTTTGGCTGTTTTTTTCAACTTTCTCTTTTTCAATTTAACCTCTATTGGCAAAGTAGTTATCCAGGTAATTATAGATCTCTTTTTCCTCAACCTGGGCCAATTGCCGGCCTTTGCCGGTAGAAATATTCAACTGCTTACCCTCACCAGAGTCTAAAAGATGAATAATTAAATCCGGTTCTCTATCTGGTAATTTAAATATGGTTTTACTCTCGGTTTGCGGCTCAATTTGCAACTCCACATTTAGAGATCTTTGGCGCAATCGATCCGCTAATTTTATCATTTTCCAATAGTGTTGTTGGTCACCCATATTGACAATCACCCGTGGAGGACCAGAAATATCTACCTCTCCCCGGCAGGCTCTTACTGCTTCGGTAAGACGCTCTATGCCAAAGGATAGACCCGCGGCCGGCAGGTACCCGTCCCCTGGTTGCGGCCAGGGGATCAAATTATCATACCGCCCACCTCCGCAAACATCTGAATCTACTCCCAACGCCGGCACATGAAGATCAAAAACTACTCCACTGTAATAGTCTAGCCCCCTGGACATGGCCGGAGCAATTACAAAAGAGCCTATTTTTAAATCAACGCTCAGGTTACTGATAGATTCCAGCCTATCCAGACAAATATCCAGACTGTATCTCTTTTGCAAATCCAAAAGCATAGATTTAATCTCCTGCCAATCTCCTTTAATACTTATTAACTGGCCCAAAAGTTGGCAATCTTCTTGAGAAACAGAAAATATTTTATTCCATTTGTATTTGAACAGGTCCAAAGCCCACTGGCTCAGGGCTTCAATTTCCTGTTTATCCCCTGGTGACAAATCATAAGATTCTTCACTTAATTCTGCTTTGGGAACATCATTAAACATGGTTGAAAGAGAATATCTCAGTTTGGTAAGTTGCTGCAATAATGATTTGAGATAATGCTCATCGGCCCGTGAAAGACGATGGATTATCCCTCCCAGCCTGATTAAATCCCTGAACAAGGTGTCTTTGTATGGTAATGGGGATACCTTCTCCAAGATGGTGCGGAACAACTTTACATCACCCACCAGCAGGTAATAATTATCTATGTTAAGTTTAACCATCAGGCTGCTGATGAAACTCAGAAGTTCTATCTCCGCCAAAGGTTCCGGGCTGCCAAATAATTCACCGCCCACTTGCCAATATTCCCTGAACCTATATCTCCTGGGGTTTATAAAACGGAAACATTTGCCCGAATAATATACCCGGGACATCCCGCGACAGTTTTCCTCTTTTCCCTGAACCAGGTTATGGTTGATCATTCTAGCCACTGAAGCGGTCATATCGGGACGCAGGGAGTATTCCCGCTGTCCTACCAGGGTAAATAATTGCTGCCTGGTGTAATCTCCATAAATACCAGAATATAATTCATAGGGTTCTATGGTAGGCAGATCAATGGGATCATAGCCATAGGAACGAAAACACTGAATCACCTGGTCAGCCACACTCTGCCGTTCCAGTTGCAACTCCGGCCCTACATCCTGCATCCCTTTGGCCCGGGTAATATTTATCTTATTTCTATCCATAATCTATTTGCCTTTTATAAAAGTCGAAAGCCTTTTATTGATCTTTGTTGTCAATGATGTTATCGAACTATTTATTATGCATAAACATCTAAAAATAATCTATGCCGTTTTGGCGGTTTTTATCTTTGGTAGCGCTGACATATACTGGACCATCCAGATAGATCCGAACTCGGGACATATCCTGCTGATAAAACCCCTGCAAATGGGCGTGGGCGGGTTTATCTACTATCTCCTGGCCGCCATTATCCTGGCTATGGCCATATCAGTTTACATCTTTAAATGGCACCTGGACCTGGTGCTCGCCATACTCTCCCTGCTGGAGTTTTGCACCGCCTGGTGGCTATTTTTTACCTATCCAGATTTCCAACCAGGCCTGGGCTTTTACCTGGGCATAATAAGTTCGGTCATTCTACCTCCAGTGGTATATGTGGTATTCTGCAAAGAGAAAAAACTGGAGCAAATATTTTCCGATGACCAGGACAAGCTTGATAATTGAGATCACTGGACTATCAGTTTTAACCGCGGCCCCACTTCCAGATCCAAACTATTGCCCCCCTGGTGCAAATCACCATCGATCATATAGTTTATAGGCTCCCGGGAACGAAACTTAACCTTTTTGGCCACTGCATCTATCATCACATTTCTGGGAACCTGCTTCCCTTTATACATGGTAGGAAAATGACGTAATGTCTGCAATGGTGAACCTACCACTCCCAATAAATGGAAAGTTCTGGACTGCTCATCGCAGCGATGAAAGGGCTTGAAACCAAGACCCAACTGCTCGATGGTGGCACCAAAAACCGCGATATAAGTCGAATGGGGCCATTTTTTACCATCAACATAAACCTCAGCATTAAAAGGTTTTACCAACCTCTTGAACATGGCATTACGGGTAACAACAGCGGTTAGACACCTCACCAAAGTAGTAAATCCCACCCATGGACAGGGATTTCCAGTACTGTAATACTCATCCAGATAGTTGTAGGTGGCACCATTGCCAAAAATAAAGCCATAATCATCGCCAATTTTTATGGTATCTCGCTCTACCAACTGAAAAGGCTCATGGTAATGGTATTTCTCCACAATGTTATGTAAGATAGAGGCGGGGTTGCCCTTTATCCGGATAGAATTGGAGATAGTGTTCATGGTTCCGCCGCGCAAAAAAGCTATCAGAGGCAAGGGCTTTTCTTTATATGCCTTAATAAAAGCGGTTAAGGTGCAGTGGTTGGTTCCGTCACCGCCATTGAGGCATAGGATATCTATATCATGCTGTTTGAAAATTACCGCCACTCTGTTGATATCATCCACATCCTTGGTAGCCTCATTAGCCCCCATTTCACCGACAATATATCCCAGGATAGGGATCCGCCTTGGATTTTTGCGATTCTGTCGGGAGTTTGGATTTGATACTACTCCAATCCCTGGCATATTATTTGACCTCCTGACATTTCTCTTTCTCCCCGCACTCCTTATCCTCCGCATAGCCACTTTCGTCCGACTTGCACACCATCACCTTTTGGCCATCGCATTTTTTCTGGCCAGCGGTACAGATTTGTTCTTTACTACCGCCATCTGTATTTCCCGAGTTACCTTCTTCACTCCCACCATCTGTATTGCCAGAGTTACCTTCTTTACATACACAAATATCCCAGCCACTTCCATCTGATTTACAGGCCTGAACACCCTTTTGCTCAGCAGTACAGTTACAAACCTGCGTTGCACCCGATTCACAAGTCTTTTTGCCATCACTTGATGAACCACAATAAGTCAAAACAATGCTCAAAAAAACTAATAAACTCAATCCAAATAACTTACGCATAATCACCTCACTGGGAATATTTCAAACAATATAAATTCAGGCATCAAGTTGTTTTTGACAATTATCATAATTACCGAAAAATTTCAAACTCACATTCCACACTCCTGGTCATCTCCCATCACCCATTCCGATTTATGCCCAAGATAATAATCCTCACTGTACTTGCCAACCACGAGCGAGACACCACAAAACATGAAAAATTGATCGTTTTTGCGGCCAAAAGTTCTTTGAAAATAAACGCAAGTTGAAGGTGACAGGAGGTGAAGTGAAGGGGCAAACAGTGGACATCAAAGACCCAGCAGTTGGTCAGCGGAGAATGGGTATTAACATATTCGCTGTCGCTGTTAACCAGAGATTTGCCAATTTCTAGGAGCGTTGAGACCGTATCGGTCCCAACCCGAAAACGGAAAAGAGAAGTCTCAGAATAGTCTCTAAAAAGTCTGAGAATTTTTCTGTTTTTGGTCTGCTTTGGGGAGTCAGTCGGCGCTTGTAGATTTAAAATCCCTGTAAATATCGGTGTGGTTAGTGGTGATATAGAAATTGCAACTACTGCACAGTATGAAGAAACTTCTGGGCATGTGTATGAAAAATATCATACTGCTTGCATTAGTGATGTGATTTATGCTTTAATTTATATCAACTAATGTGAAATCTTACAGGAGTCTTAATTATGCAAAAATCATTCACAATGTTTTTATTGATTGCTCTGAGTCTGTTTTTAGCAAACTGCGGAACTGAGGTTGACAAGGCTTGTACGCCAAGTGCAACGCAGGTTTGTAACTGTACTGCTGTTCAAAAGGGTGTTCAGGCCTGTAAATCAGATGGAAGTGGATGGGATATTTGTGTATGTAAAGAAGGTAACTCTGGCAATACAGATGGCGGAAGTAAAGAAGGTAACTCGGGAAATACAGATGGTGGGAGTAAAGAAGGTAACTCGGGAAATACAGATGGTGGGAGTGAAGATCAAATCTGTACCGCTGGCCAGAAAAAATGCGATGGCAATAAGGTTATGGTGTGCAAGTCGGACGAAAGTGGCTATGCAGAGGATAAGGAGTGTGGGGAGAAAGAGAAATGTATAAATGGTAATTGTCAGCCGACTACTACAAATAGTGTTGAGGGTGATACATGTTCCCAAACTGCCAATTGTATTGAG
This sequence comes from uncultured Myxococcia bacterium, assembly GCA_964617105.1. Lineage (GTDB taxonomy): Bacteria > CAZTWC01 > CAZTWC01 > CAZTWC01 > CAZTWC01 > CAZTWC01. The sequence continues at coordinate 4,733 of CAZTWC010000069.1, read as the reverse complement.
CCCTTGCAATGTAAGGATTCAAAATGCCAAACAGTGTGTGGAGATGGTCATAAAGGCAAAAATGAAGTCTGTGACGGTGACACAAAGGGTTGTAAGGACATAAATTCAACATATACAAGCGGAGATGCTAAGTGCAAGAGTGACTGTACTGGGTATGATAACTCGAATTGTAAAGATGGTTCAAGTGGTATAACCCCCGGATTTGTAAGCATTACCAAGGGCACCTTTACCATGGGCAGCCCCTCTGGCGAGGCTGGCCGCTATTCTAATGAAACTGAGCACCTGGTGACGTTGACGTACAACTTCGAGATGCAGTCCACCGAGGTGACACAGGGTCAGTTTAAATCATTGATGGGCTATAATCCTAGTTATTTTTCATCTTGTGGAGATGATTGTCCGGCAGAGAAGGTGAATTGGCATGAAGCGTTATTATATTGCAACAAATTGTCTATTAGTAAAGGAGTTGAAGAATGTTTTGACTGTACAGGAGATTGCAGTCAGGCTCCGTGCCGTCGTGGATATTGTGACGTAACTTGTTTGACATGCAGTTTAAAGTCCAAGTTCAGCAAACCACAGGATTGCAGTGGCTATCGATTACCCACAGAGGCGGAGTGGGAGTATGCAGTTCGTGCGGGTACGACTACGGCGTTTTATAATGGTGGGATTACTTCTTCAGGGTACTCTTGTAAACATGATCCCAATCTTGATAAGATAGGATGGTATTGTTATAATTTCGATGCTACGACACATGATGTGGGAAGCAAAGATGCCAATACCGGGGGATTGTATGATATGAGCGGCAATGTTGATGAGTGGGCGTGGGATTGGTATGATAGTTATGGAGGAGATGTAACAGACCCTGTGGGACCTTCTAGTGACACACAAAAACGGGTTATGCGCGGCGGTAGTTGGGACGACTTAGCCCGCAAATGCCGGTCGGCGTCTCGCAGCAGCAAATCGCCCATCACCCGTCACCCCCGCCTGGGTTTACGTGTCGTGAGGTCAATGCCTTAGGGGCAAAGCCGGGTGTCAACTTTATTAATTAGCGTTTTGTAGGAATTGTCCTCACCACCCGAAAACCCAAAGCACCGCCACGCCGCCCGGACGAATCTTTGCCCCGGCTGGCAGATCGACTAAACTTGGCGATCCCTGGCCAACTACCTCCTCTTACCACCCTGCCAGAACCTGCTGCCGGTCCCACTGGATCCAACACCTTGAGGCTATAGTCCCAATACCAGTCCCAACACCACTCCCATACATTTCCGCTCATATCATACAGACCCCTGGCATTAGCCTTTTTCTGACCTACCCGGTGGGTACTGCTTTTTGAATTGCCAAAATACCAGCCTATTTTTTCCAAACACCGGCTGTTATTACCACAGTAATAGGCGGTCTTAGAACCCGCCCTGGCGGCATACTCCCACTCCGCCTCGGTGGGCAAACGAAATCCCGGACAATCTTGAGGTTTTTTATAATTCTTTTTCAGTTTACAGATGATTTGGCTATTATTGTTGTCAGAACAATTAAAACAGGCTTTATATCCCTTACTGAGCGATAGTTTATTGCAAAACTGCAGCGCCTGATGCCAGCTGACATTCTCCACTGGACAATCATGACCACATAAGGAGAAATAAGAATTATTGTACCCCATAATCTCCAGGTATTGCCCCTGAGTAACTTCGGTACGCAGCATATCAAAGCCGTAGGTTAATCTCACCCGATGTCTGGTTTCATCTAAATCCCGCCCCTTTTCATAGGTTCGGCTGCCCATCCAAAAAGAACCTCCTTTGAAATAAATATACTCCATGGGCTTGCCAATTTTATCAAACCGGGCGGTTATCCTGGTTACTTTCTTCTCCTGCAAGGCCAACTTGGTATGAAAACTTAAAAACCCGGAACTTTTCACCACCAAATCACTTGCGCATACCGATATCTTGTATTTACCGGGAACATTACCCAGAAAGTTGCCATCCACATAAGCCATGGCCTCTAAAGCGTTGCCCTTAGTATCCTCAGCCGTTACCTTGATTCCGCCGTAACGCTCGTTTAACTTAAACTCAACCTGTTGATGCTCCCCAACGCGACTTATGCGCACCAATTTACCCGAATCGTAATAGCAAGGTGAAGTCGCCAACACCTGGTAACCTCCTGGCGCTATCTCCTTGCGTACAAGTGGTGTTTGTCCTACATTTTCGCCATTTATACTGACATCGATCCCGGCAGGCTCCGACTTTACTGTCAGCAGGCCAAAATTGGGCAACAGTTTCCAGGAAATCATCTCATGCTTTCTAATTGAAATAGACCTCCTCTGTTCCAAATACCCTTCCGCCTGCATGGATATTTCACACCTGCCTTTGGTCAGCAGCCTTGAACATGGAGTCTTGGCGCATAACAGCACCCCATCCTTTAGCACCACTGCCCCGGCTGGTTGGGAGATAAATTTTACCACCCACTCATCCTCTTTGCCGTTAAAATCCCATTCCTCTGCCGGCTGAGCAAATATATAGAAAGAATATGAAAACAGGATCAACAAAATTATAACTGCTCGATAAATTATCATTTTTAGATTCCTGGCCGTATGCAACGGGCGTAGAAGATTAAACCTTATTCTACAAATTAAGAACATATCTTGCCACTATATGATAATTCATTCAACCAATTTCTGGGGATGACAGCTCAAGAATTCCAACCTTCACCTGCAAACCACTCATTTGTGTGCTAACTTAAAGATGGGTAGTAAATATACTATCTTGGAGCGAACTTTAATTTTTCAGCCTGATATTAGCATGTTTATCCAAAATCGCCGTATTATTCATATCAATGCCGCCCACTTCGCAGTGGCCATGGAGCAGGCCGAAGACCCCTCTCTCAAACGCCGGCCTGTGGTGGTGGCGCCGGCTGGAATCGCCCGGGCTCTGGTGTTTGATATGAGCAACGAGGCCTTCAAAGAAGGAGTGCGCAAAGGGATGCTCCTTTCCCGGGCCCACCACCGTTGTCCGGGAGCGATAGTGCTGCCTCCCAACCACGGGCTCTACGCCCTGGGAATGCGGGAGTTGCTGAAGCAGGCCCTGACTATTACCCCTCTGGTGGAAAAGGGTAAAGGTGAGGGACACCTGTTCATGGACGTAACCTGTTCATCTTCCCTTTTCGGGCCGGCCAGAGATATGGCCTGGCGGCTGCACCGAGCCATCAAAACCGAGTTGTCCCGGCTCGATCCCTTTGATCCGGAAAATGTGGCTCCTGCCAAGGCTTTCCTCCGGGATACCCGCCAATACCAGCGGGCCTATGCACCTTTTTCCCAGGCAGTAAAAAACAGTTGAGGAGTTCGGCGCCTGCACTCTCACAGTGAACGAGGTACACAAATTAAGCGCCCTTAGTAATAATCCCCCGGTTTTGATCAGAAGAAATGAAGACATTATCCGATTCAAATGATCTCTTCATGGAATCTATGGCTTTTTCCAGGTCTATGCTCTCTCCGCAAGTGAAAATATCTACGGCGGCATAATGGTATTTGGGCCAGGTATGCACCGTAAAATGGGACTCGGCAATCAGAACAACTCCACTTACGCCCGGAGGATTAAAGTTATGAAAGGAGGAGTTGATAATAGTGGCGCCACTCTCATTAGCGGCTTTTAACAACGCCTTTTCAACCAGGACTTCATTTAAGAGGACTTTTGAAGTACATCGATAATACTCAATGGTCAAGTGTCTTCCCAGGGCGGTACATCCATCCGGCGGCAACGGCGAATCTTCAGTTAATTTGTTTCTGGTATCAAACAACGTTATTACCTTCCATCCGGAGTACCAACTGAGATCGAATGATCCCCTCTGGCTATTGGCGCACTTTTTTTAACCAAAAGCAACCTATATATAGAAAAAGAATTAAAATATAGACTGAGAAAAATAGTTCTGCCAACTCCTCAAAGTACTCCTGATAAATTAACCAGCGTACTTTGGGTTCAACCATTGGACCACGCAGATAATAACCGCTGGAACATAAGAATATACCAAGACTCCAGAGGGATAACACCTGGTTGTGAAAAATAGAATCAAGCAAATTCTGAACCAGCGGAATCTTTATTCTTTTGTAAATCAAGATATTAAGCACTAAAAAACCACCCAAAAAATTTAGGAGCCAAAAAATCGATTCCACTTCAGTATCTTCAACTATGGGAAGGTTGTGAAAATTGAACTCACCGGTGAGATCTCTCTCAAAGGCGCTTACAACAATATTGTATAATATTTCCTGATTTATTAACCAGTTCATATCTATGGAGAACCATCTAAATCCCCAACTAATTTCCTCTAAAAATCCCAATAAAAATAAGACCCCTATAAAAAGAAAACCCCACCGCCATCTTATGGTTATCTTAAAAAACAGGTAAATGGCCACAACTGCTGTCAAAAGCAGGCTGCCAGCGCCAATAGTTTCAAAAATACCGTCCTCCTTTTTAAGAAAAGCCACCAAAACCGTCTGTAATGAATTCCCCAAAAAAAGTAGTCCCAGGTGTAGAGCCAGCAGAACCATTAAGCCGATTTTGCCCCAGGTCCACCCATATTTCCTCTGATGCCATAAAGTGAAGAAAGCAATCAAAGCAAACAGGATTAATAATAGAAAAAAAGGCTCCCAAGAGGACTGCGAAGGACATAAAAAATGGTTGATAGATAAGTCCGAAGGAAAATTCCCATCAAAAAAAGAACTTGATAAAAGGATTCGCTCTACATACAGAAAA
>CAZTWC010000068.1:0-15017 GCA_964617105.1 uncultured Myxococcia bacterium | reverse complement strand
AGCCTAATTACCAAATTGTTGTGCAAAAAGGAAAATTTAGCTACCCAGATATTTGACAAATTGCGCTACCGGATAGTGGTAGAAAATGAGTCAGATATAATCCCCACCCTCATTGACATGTGTCAGTATATTTTCCCTTTTAACTATACGGTACCGGGTCAAAGTGAAAATACGCTGGTCAATTTCCGACAACTTATGGAAAGGGAATCGAATTTAAGCGAATTTAAAGATAAACTGCAGTTCGATATCGGTATAGAAGATGAGGAGCGTTGGGAACAATTGCGCTTCAACAACGAATTTTCTGGCCCCAACTACAAGGTGATTAATTTTATAGTAGATTTGCCGGTGAGGATCGACCCTAAAAAGTTTCAGATAGATAACGCGGATGAGATTTTTTCCAAGTTTGGCGAGATTATTTTTCACCTGGTGGAATTCCAGTTAATCGACCAGGAAACCGCGATAAATAATGAAACCGGGGAAAACAATCATGTCCTCTATAAAAAACGGCAAAGAGCCAAGGTATTGGAGCGGTTGGAAAGAGGGATGATTTTTCACCGGAAAACTTAAGGCTAAGCATTGCTCCGGACGGGCACTCTTTATGAAGAAGGTTTAGAACTGTTCTGTTGCCACCATTTCTTTATTTTTTGAATTGCCTGCTGGCGCTGTTTGGGAGGAGCGCTATAATCGTAATCAAAAGTATCTTTCAAAATAATTGATAACTCTTCAATAGCAGATAGTCTTATATTGGCATCTTTCATGGAGAGACCTTCAATTATCCACGCCACCCGATCACAGGCTTTATTTTTTTCCCACCACTTGTTCCACTTTTTAGGGCGTAAGCCAAAATTTTGCTTGGTAATTTCCAGGAGTGCTCGTTGGCAAACTTCCGCCAATAATTGGTTTTTAAAACGCAAACAGGTTATCAATTGGGGTACAAATTCTGGATGTTTAATTTTGCTCATGCAATAGGCTGCTTCTATTTTTTGTTCAATAGTCGGGCTGTTTAATTTCTCCTCCAGTAAAGTGCTATATTGGGTAAATTCCGCTTCATTTCTATAGTTATAAAGTATTTCACAGGACATATTCACAATTTTGTGATCTTCATCGGTCAACCTTTTAAAAAGGTAAGGGATCAGTTTGGTGGTTTTAAGTTTTGAAAACATATAAATGGCATAGAAACGCTCTTCGGCATCATCCACTTCAGTTATTTTCAGCATATCGGGTATAACCAGATCTCCTAACTTCAGCAACAGAGCCAAAACCGGTCCATGTTGGTCAACAGAAGGGAACTTATTGTACTTCAAGTGGCGGTTAAAAACAGGGGGCCGGGAAAGGACTTGATTAAGAGGGGTAAAGCCTCTTCTCCAACTTCTAATAACTGGTCAAAGTTTTTTTGCCTGACAGTGGGGTTAAAATCCCACAATCCATCCAGGAGTCGCTGGAGTTTTGCCTGGGGAGTATTCTGGTCATCACTATTTTCCTCACCTTCCATTTCCGGTAGTTTCATCTCCTCATCCGGGGCAGTCTCCCAAATCGATTGCGTATCTGCAGATTTGATCTCCGGGGAGCCAATTTCCAATTCAAAATCGTTTTGATCTGTAGAGTCAACTTCAGTTGAATCCTGATCCTCTGATACTTCTTCTATCGCCTGTTCAGGTTCAGTTTTTGCTGCAATCACTTCTTCAGGAGTGTTGTCATCGTCTTGGTCTGTGTCCAGTCCTATTTCATCAATAGGTATATCTTCATCCGGAGCAGTATCCGCCTGCTCAAGTTTTGTTTCTGTTGCTGCCTCTTCCGCGGGCTTAATTTCACCTTCCTTATCTTCGGTAGCCACCTCTTTGTCTTCCGGTTTTATCTGGGGACTTTGACGCTTTTTTTTCTTTTCCTTCAGTATTCTGAATAGAGATTTATCCAGTTTTTCTAAAAAAGGTTGAAGAACATCCAGGTCTGGAGGTGAATACCCGGTTTTTAAGGTATCCGCATATATCAAGCCGGCAGGATGAGGACCGATTTTTAAACCCCGAAGAAAAAAATCTTGCATCATGGGCTGTTGCAAGGTTTTTAAAAAATCTGTGGCATCATGGTTGTCTTCTATGCTTATCCAGGTCTCTTTTTGAACAAAGGCCCTGATCACCAGGGGAAGCGCTTTGATATCTATCTTGATACAGCGAAATTCATCCTGGTCGTAACCAATGGCATAACTACCTTGAAATGTGTTTTTGCAGCGGGTAAGAATAATGATCCCCTCAAAATACCTGGACAGGATTTCGAGGCAATCAAAGAACAATTTATCCCGATCTAAGACCGCATCAATCTTAGCAGAAAATTTATTTACCAGACTCTGTTCTTCTTTTAAATTCATTACGAATAGCACCTGATTACTACGGTTTTAACAACTTTATCATGAAAGGATTGCCGTTTACAGTCAAAAATTGCCCAAAAGAAACCAAAAAAGAAAAGCATAACAGAAATAAACTGAAAAATTGTGCGCCAGAGAGCGCAGGTAAGTTTACAGGGGCTGGCATCGAGACGGATAACTCTCATCTTTAGCAGCATTTTGCCTATACTTTGACCTCCGCCAAAAGTGGTCAGCCAAAAATAGAGAAAGATCACCAAAGCCCAGATAGAGAAGGTGGGCAGCAATACTGGATAAAACCGGTAAACTATTTCAGGCACCAGGTCTATTCCGGTTTGATAGTAAGGCGCATAGAGTTGTAAGTCATTTAAAATGGCATAGGTCATCAAGATAATCGAAAGCGGTAAAGACAAAATCAGCAAATCTAACCCCAAGGCCAGAAAACGTCTTGAAAAAGAGGCTAGTTCCATTCCTATCTCCCAATAATGGTCAAAACCCTATTTTGACATTATATAACCTATCTCGCAAGAAAAAGTTATCCGGTCCATCTTATCCCCAGTTACCGCGCAGGAACTGCAAAACACTGATGATGGCAATAACTGCTGTTTCATAACGGAGAATATTGTCGCCCAGGGAGAGGGGGTGGAAATGGTTTTTAGTGAAAATTTCTATCTCCTCAGGGGAAAAACCACCTTCTGGACCGATGGCTATCTGTATCTGTTGTTTGGCCAGCATTGGGGAGAACTGGCGGAGAAATTGGCCGGCCCGGGCGTTATGCTTTCCTGGGGTAAACAGAAGACCCAACTCCTGTGGTGGGCCAGGAGGGGTTAGTTTGGTAAAAAGATCGTTGATTTCAAGCGGTGGTAATAGAGAGGGGAGGGTGGTTTGGCGTGACTGGGCACAGGAAGATTTGATAATTTTATTCCAGCGAGCCATCTTTTTTTGTTGCCACTTTTCAGGAGGAGAGACCACTTTGCTGCGTTCACAAAAAAGTGGCCTGATGGCAATCACTCCCATCTCTACCGCTTTTTGCAAAACAAACTCGAATTTAGCCGCCGAACTGATGCTTAAAAGGAGAGTTAGGCCAGTTTGGTTATGAGATGAGGAATTATCTGCCGGGCCCCTGGGAATAACAATGATCTGCTCTTGGTTGCAGTTATGTAACTCCATCAGCTGGCTGGCGCCGCGACCATTAAAGGTGCAAATACAATCGCCTTTTTTAAGCCGCAGTACATTTTTTATTTGGTGAAAGATTTCCTGCTCGCGAGATATGGTTACCGGCTCTAGCGAATCAAAATTTATATCTAAAAAGAGGTATTTAATAGTGGTCATATATTTCTTGGTTTTGGGCGGCTATCAGTTCTGGCTATAAAATATGTTAAACTTTATTCCACCTTTTTCAGTTCATAGTCGATTGAGCCAACCTGGTGGTGCTGTAAGTATTGGAAAAATGGTTGGTGGTTAATGCCGGTTATTTTTTGGAATTTGTCACCTTTAAAGGAGGTCAGGTTCTCTTTACCAATTTTCTCCTCCAGGGCAGAGCCAGGATAGACGGGCGCCCGGTTTACCATCTCCAGGCATGCGGCATCCAACGCCAGCGGATCCTGGGAGGCAAAGATACCGATATCCGGGACAATAGGTAAATCGCTCCAGCTACAGCAGTCGCAGTCTGGAGTGACCTGGGTGATAAAATTGAGAAAAAAGGTTTTCCCCTTTTTAATGGAGAGTAGCGCTTTGATAAAATCAGCCGATTTTTTGAACAAGGGCTCGATATTGGTTTTCCATTTAATGGGGATGGCCCGCACTGGACACAACACCAAACATTCACCGCAACCGATACACTTTTTCATGTTAATCTGGGGATGGTTTTGTTCTGACGGGTGATAAATAGCCTGGCATGGGCAGTTTTCCAGACAGATGTCACAACCTTCGCATTTTTTCTGGTCAATTTTGGGTTTGAAATCGGAGTGCAACTGTTTCTTGGCAGGAGAGGGGGCGCAACCCATGCAAAGGTGTTTGAGGGCGCCGCCAAATCCGTATAGCATGTGTCCTTTGAAATGACTGATTACCAGTAAAAAGTCGGCCTGTTCGATGGCTGCGGCGATTTTAACCTCTTTTAGTTGCAGGGGTTGGGGTACCTTTACTTTTTGATAATCAAGTCCCACCAAACCGTCTGCCACCAGGATGGGAGCGCCCAGGGTCTGGGCGGTAAAACCGTTGCCGGCCGCTGATTGCAGGTTACATATGGCATTATGCCGACCGCCGGAGTAGAGGGTGTTGGTATCGGTAACAAAAGGGGAAGCACCGGTTTTATTTATTATTTCCACCATTTGTCTAATAATAGGCGGACGAATAAAGGCCAGGTTTCCCGGCTCGCCCCAATGAATTTTTATGGCCACCCGGTTACGAGGTTCTATTAGGTCATCTAACCCGGCCCGGCTGCACAATCGAACTATTTTATCTAAAATGGAGTTTTTATAGGAGCTGCGCATATCGCAATAGAAAACATTAGATTTCAAGATCACCTCCGCCAGGTTACGTCCGTGCTCAGAGAGCAAATACAGTAATCCTTTAAATATTATCCAATTATTGAAAATTGGCAAGCTTTGCAGTTGAATTGCACCCTTTTCTATGTTTAGTATAGTAAGTTATCCTCCCAATGTGAACAACAGGTTAATTTTACAAAACATTTACCCAGGAGACCTGAATGGTTCCCAAAGATTCATTAGAATTAGAAAAAGTTTGGGCAGAAGCCCGCGATATCGCCAGCAAGGCCCAGGAGGCTCTTTCCAGCGCCCACCTATTGTTCGCTCTTTTTACTTTGCCAAACAGTGCCGAATTATTTCTCCAAGAGCATAAGATAGATCTCCGCAAAATTTTGGACTATACCAGGAAAATCAGGCAGGAATCAGCCCAGATGATTCACAATATAAAAACCAAGAGCATTCAAATGTCCTCTGCCCGGGGTGTATTTTCCGATGTAAATTGCCTTCATTTGCTGGTATCACTTTGCAGTATCACCAACTCCGCGGCATACGCCATGCTGGTGGGGGCTAATATCCAAATTGCTGAGTTGCGTAAATCAGCCAACTCTTTGCTGTCAAGAGGTAATCTACCCAGCCGTTACCGGGAGAGATTTTCTGATTACTTGCTGGGGCTCATCGATCCGCAAGATGAGAATGATGAAGAATACTATGACCGCGAACATACCTGCGCTTTTTCTGAACCAAAAGAGAAAATCAGGACCGAAATACCCTCCGAAACTTTAAGGGTGGTAGACAAAAAAACTACCTTTTCAGCACCATTGACAAAAAATTATTTGAGAGAAGATGGTTCAAAAAAGAGAGCAAAATCAGCCAATACCAGTCCTATAGTAGGATATCATCTGAATGAAGATGAATTTCCTCTGTTGAACAGCCTGGGCCGCAATTTGAGCCAACAGGCGGCGGAAAATCGGATTGACTCCCTGATCGGGCGGGAAAAGGAGTTGGAGGAGTTGCTGGTTATTTTGGGCCAGCGTCGCACCAATAATCCCCTGCTTTTGGGTGAAGCCGGGGTTGGTAAAACCGCTTTGGTTGAGGGATTGGCTTTGGAGTTGGTCAAAAAACCTGATAAATACAAAAATCTGGGTGATAAAATTTTGGTGGAAGTAGATATTGGCAGCATCCTGGCCGGCACTCAATATAGGGGCACTTTTTCTGAAAAGATGAAGGGGCTTAAAGATGAGGTGAAGAGAGCCGCTGGCAAGGTGATTGTGTTTATCGATGAGATCCATTGTCTGATTGGCGCCGGGTCTTCCAATGAGAACACTCAAGACGCTGCCAATGAACTGAAAACCTCCCTGGCCCGCGGAGAATTTCCCTGTATAGGGGCCACCACTTTTAAGGAATACCGCAAACATTTATCCAAAGACGATGCCTTGATTCGCCGTTTCCAACTGGTGAAACTGGATGAACCGGATGAAGATAAGGCGGTGGAGATATTAAAGGGGGTAGCGCCCCATTACCAGAAGCATCACCATGTCATTTTTTCTGATGAATGTATTGTGATGGCGGTAAAATTAGCCATTAAGTATATTACCGACCGCCATATGCCGGACAAAGCCATCGCTCTATTGGATCATGCCGGCTCAAAGGCAGCCCAGGAGGGCAAGGAAACCGTGGAGGTGGATGACATATACAAGGTGGTTTCAACTCTTACCGGCATCCCTATGGACAGGATGGGTTGTCAAAATTCCGATTATATCCTTTTGGTAGAGGAGGAGATTGGTAAAAACATTGTGGGCCACGAGGAGGTTATTGTCAAAGCCTGCCAGACCATCAGAAGAAACTATGCTGGATTTTCCAGCAACCGCCCCATGGGTTCTTTTCTCTTTTTGGGCCCAACCGGAGTGGGCAAAACCGAGATGGCCAAATCTATTGCCGACTATTTTTTCGGCTCCCAAAAGCGGATGCTCATTTTGGATATGAGTGAATACAACCAGCCCCATTCGATATCACGGCTTATTGGTTCGCCTCCAGGATATATAGGCTTTGATGAGGGTGGATTACTAACCGGCCGGGTAAAAAAAGACCCTTTTCAGTTGATTCTCTTTGACGAAGTGGAAAAAGCCTGCATTGAAGTGGTGCGTTTGCTGCTGCAAATTTTAGATGAGGGACGTCTCACCGACAACCTTAACCGGCAGGTGGATTTCTCCAACACCGTAGTGATCTTAACCACCAATATGGGGTCAGAATATTTTTATAGCGGCCCTTCTGGTCGCCGTACCATCGGCTTTTCCAAAGGGGAAGAAGATAAAGACCAGCAACGGAACGCCATCTTATCTTTAACTCGCAAGCGTTTTAGCCCCGAATTGTGGAGCCGTATTGATGAGAAAATGATCTTTTTTCCTTTGAACCATGAAGAGATCTTAAAAGTGACCCGGTTGTTAATCGATAAAAGCGCCGGGGTATTGTACAACCAGCGGGGCATCAGTTATCACTACCGCCCGGCGGTACTCGATTATTTGGTGGAGCACGGTGGTTTTAATATCGATACCGGAGCCCGTCCCATGCGCAGGATCATTGAAAACCTGGTGGAGAATCCTCTGTCAGAATATATTATCAGAGGTGAAATCAAAGGAGGAGACCAGGTGATGGTAGATGTAATAGATAACCAGTTACATTTTAAAAGGTCAAACCCTTTACATCCAGTTGGAGAGTGTCCGTCCTAAGGGTTCGCTCAGGAGGCCGCAGCAATTATCGCGTCCCGGAGACACCACCATCACTCCTCAATCCAGTCTATAACCGGTATAGTTACCGGTTTGCGGCCAAATCTTTTGCGAAAAAAGCGGCGGATGGCTTGATAGACTTTTTCGTGAACCAGTAGAGGATCGAAAATCCCAGATTGCCTTATGGTCTTCAATTCCTGGTCAACATACTCTTCCAAAGATTCAAATAACTCAGGATTGTCAAATGGAGAAACTATACCCTTGCCGATAAATTCCGGCTGGCTATAGTTTTTTAGGGTTTTTTTCCCCAATTTTAAAATGCACACCATGGCGCCGTTAAAGGCCAATTGTTTCCTCTCCCTCAATATGGTGGAACTGATGTCGGTTTGTCCTCTTACCTCCACCGGCATATGTCCAACGGTCACCGGTTCTTCATTATAGGCGTTGCCACTGGATTCAAATACAATGGGAACGCCATTTTCAGCCACCAGGGGGCAGATTCCTATTTCCAACTCTTTTGCCAGGCAGGCATGGCGTTTTCTCTGCCTCAATTCACCGTGGATAGGGATCAAATATGAGGGTTTGACAGCTTTTAGCAAAGTGGTTAACTCTCCGGCAAAAGCATGACCCGAAGCATGGATGCGGGGGTTCATTTTCTGGAGGATCACTTCTTTGGCTCCCGCCCTCAACAGTTGGTTGACCAAACGATTCACCGATTTTCCATTACCCGGGATAACCCGACTGGAGAGCAGAAAGAGATCATTCTCTTTAACTTTAAGATACCGGTGTTCGCCAAAAGCCATCCGCACAATGGCAGAGCGGTATTCACCCTGGCTGCCGGTGCTGATCACCGTCAACTTATTATCGGGAAACTGTTCAATCGCCTCCACTGGCGCCAGGTTGGCCCGGTTATTTTTCAACAATCCACACCGGGTGGCTGATTCCACATTGGCTAGCAGGCTTCTGCCGTCCAGTACCACTTTGCGCCCCAGTTTGGTGGAGATATCTATGAGTTGACCAATGCGATGAATATTGGAGGCGAATAGAGAGATAAACACCCGGCCTTCAGCATTGGCAATGATCTCGGTCATTTCCAGGTTTACTTCTCTTTCGCTGCTGGAGTTGCCGGCTTCTTCGGCGTTGGTGCTGTCAGACAAGAGGGCCAGAACTCCCAGGTTGCCGTAATGGGCAAAACGCTCCAAATCGGTCATCTGGCCGGCAGGAGGATCAGGGTCAAGTTTAAAGTCTCCGGAATGGATGATCCTCCCCACCGGGGTTTCCATAGCCAGAGCCACACACTGAGGAATGGAGTGATAGGTATTGATAAACTCGAGGGAAAATGGACCAGCGTTCAGTTTATCTCCCGGCCCGATTTCCCGAAAATCGGGAGAAAAGAGCAAGGGGGTTTCCTGAAGTCGCTCTTTAACCAGGGCCAGAGTAAACGGAGTGCCGTACACCGGAATTTTTGCTATTCTGAGTAAATAGACCAGGGCTCCAATGTGATCTTCGTGTCCATGGGTGAGGACAATTGCCCCCAATTTTTGCTGATTTTCCCACAAAAAGGTGAGGTCGGGAATTAAAATCTCTATTCCCAGCATGGGGTCATCTGGAAAAGCCAGACCACAATCCACTATCAACATATAGTCCTGGTATTGAAAAATCGTGATATTCATCCCCACTTCGTCCAGGCCGCCTAAGGGGATTATCCTTAGTTTTTGTTCTTTTTTAATAACATCCTCCAGTCCAATATAATTTGTAGTTGTTAAAAGGATAACAGTTCTGATTTGATTCACACGGGCCCGATAGCTGAGGATTGCATTTGGTCATACAAATTCTTTGATTTGTACTGTTAGGGTTTACAACACAGACCAGATCTTTTTTACAGTAGTCTCCATAAAAATCACATACCTCTCCCAACTCTTTTCTGTTGGCAGTGACCTCTTTGCATTGGTTGTTATAACATTCGTAAGGTGGCTGACATCCGTGGTAACTGAGCAAATGTGGATCGGAATAGTGGCAGGATTTCCCTTTCTGGTTAAAGTTATTCTGCCGGTCAGGGATACAGAACCCTTTTTTAGGATCTTTGGGGTCGTTTAAATCAAAAGGTCGGCAAGTATAGTATTGCCCGCAATCCGTTGTGGCAGAGGTAGAGGTGGGATCACAAGGCTTAACGCAGTGGGGATAACCATAATTGCTGTTGTAAAACTTAAAACACGAATAGTTGCCCGGACAATCACCGTTATTAGTGGCCGCACTATCCCAGGTGCACTTCATCAGCCTGATAGGTTTGCAATACCCTTTTTTAGGATCAGATGCGCTGAGAACTGTGCAGGTGTGTTCACTGTCACAACCGGTATCTGTAGCAGTGGGATCGCAGTTGATCCGGCAAATATTGTTGACACAGGAGTGACCGGATTTACAGTCGTTGTATGAATCCAGGCGGGGATCATCCTGTTGGCAGGGCAGGTCATTATCCTGGGTGTTCTTCTGAGTTTTCAAACAGCGGTGATACGATGAAAATGATTGGCTGCAGTACTCATCGGTCAGGCAGTCTGTATCCCAGGTGCAACTTTCAGTGCACATAGAATAATTGGTGGAGCCATACTGGAAGCAGTAAAGAATATCCTGGCATTTATCAAAACAATCGGCTTTTTCATCGTCACACTCACACTGCTCTCCCCGGACTCTCTTTTTGGCTCTGATCCGCTCGCAACCACCGGTCCAGTAGAACTTGTCTTCATTTAAAGATTGGCAGACATAATTGTCCAGGCACTGTCCGCTGATATAGGGATTACACTGCTTCATACAGATATTATCATTGGTAGTTTTGTGTTTTAGACAAATAAGTCCGTCCAGGCAAGGTTCCTCTTGGTTTGTGCAACTCTCATTCAAGGCTTTGGTTTTGGCTACTGCATCTCGGCACTTGAGATCAATACACTCCAGGGGCGGTATACAGCCGTGGTAACTCTGTAAACTGGGATCAGAATAATAGCAGGAATCATCTTTGAGGTTATCTTTTGCTAGCCGGTCGGGTATGCAGTAACCGATTTTTGGGTTTTTCAAGTCATAGGGCCGGCAGGTATAATCCGTTTTGCATCCAGGCGCAGTCGCGGTTGGATCGCAAGGCATAACGCAGCGGGGATAGGAGGAGGATAAATAGGGACTCTGGTAGAAATTAAAACAAAAATAATCTTTAGCGCATTTGTTGTATTGGCTGCAGGTTTTTAAGTTGATTGGTTTACAAACCCCTTGGGTGGTTGAGTCGGATTCTTTTTTGGAACAGATATGATCCTGGTCGCACTCATCGGGTTCAACCGAAGGATCACAGGATTTTGAGCAGATATTATCGTGGCAGGTCAGATTGCTTGTACAGGAGTTGTAATCGGGTTGATCAAAATTATAAGTCTCGCAACCCTGATCTTCTTTTTGGGTAAAAGTTCTCTCTGGGGTGCAGGTATTTTTAACACAGGATAATCCTGCCTGGCATTCACACCAATCGGTGGCTCCCGGTGTGTTCCCCAGGCACTTCTCGCTCTCCTTGCAGGTGGCTGTGCGTTCGATTACACATTTGTTGTTGAAACATAATAGTCCGGTTTCACAATCGTGGTATTCTGGTAAGGTGTGGTCGTTGCCAGACAGGCATTTTTCTTCCGATTTCCGATTTTTCTCATGTAGAACTTCGCAAAAACCGCCCGAACTCATCTGGCGATCGCTGCATTTTCCTTTACCGCTTTCACAATCGGGATTTAACTCGTTGGCATCGTTCTTTTTAGGGTCGCATTTTTTATAGCAAAAAGCCTTTTTGCTGTAACTGGAGGTTTTGACACACACCAGGTCACTCTGGCAGGAGTGCCATTCTGGCAGGGCAGGATCCATGCCGTTACACTTATCCAGGAGTTGATGTAGATTATCCCGGGGCAGGATACAAACCCCGTTGCTCTTTTCATAAGTTGAATACTCAATACATAGTCCCAGGCCATCGAAGCAATAGGGATTGTAGGATATCTCGGTAGAATAATTGGCCACCAGTTTACATTGGTCCAGGCAGTAAGATTTACCAACACTGTGGCATTGTTGTTCCTTTGAACATTGGGTGGAATAACTGCAGGTTTTCCACTTGGGAGTGCAGATTTCCTGGTTAAAACAAAACTCATCAGGGTTACAACTCTGACAACCATCACTTTTGCGGCACTTGTGACTGAAATAGTTGCATTTTTTGGTATCACAGTGTTCATTTTCACTGCATTCCCATTCGCACCGGTCAGTAAAGGTGTTACAGGCGGGCCTGGTCTCCCCCTGGCAATCGTTGTTGTTTTGACAACTCTTGGCCGTGTGGCAGGTGTGGCTCACAGTGTCGCAGTTGCCAGAAGGGCAGTGGTGGGTTGCGGTACATTCCCACTGACACAAACTATTGTCCACATCACAGGCCAGTCTGGGTTCGCTCTGGCAGTCCAGGTTGGAGGTGCAACCCTTGGCAATTTGGCACGAATGGTTGACAATATTGCATTTGCCAGAAGTGCATTGGGTATCTTCACTGCACTCCCATTCACACAATCCTCTGGCAGTATTGCAACTTTTGTTTTTCTCTTTTTGGCAATCGTCCTCTTTTTGGCAGAACACCTCTTTTTGGCACAGGTGCAGCACCAGGTTGCAGATTCCATCCTGGCAGACGGAGTCATCACTGCACTCCCAGGTGCAGAGTCCTTTTTCCGGTTCACACCCCTCTTTAGGCTCCCCTTTACAGTCGTCATCCTTTTTACAGGCTTTAGGCTCTACACAGGTATGATTGGCCAGGTCACACTTACCAGAAATACAGTGTTTGCTCTCGGTGCACTCCCATTCGCAGTGACCGCTTTTAGGATTGCACCCCGGGTGGCTCATATTCTGGCAGTCTTCATCACTGAGGCATTTTTTGCCGTACAGACAGACCCGTTCGTAGGGATGGCACTTTCCACCCGGACAGTGAGCATCTACTGTGCAATCATACTTGCATTGACCGGTCAGGGTATCACATCCCTTTTTGGGTTTTGATTTGCAATCAGCGTCAGATTGGCATTTCCTTTCTCCCTGGGCGCAATTTTTCTTGACAAAATCGCAGTACCCATCTTTACAATGAGAGTCAATAGTGCACTCCCATTGGCAGATACCAATTTCTGTATTGCACCCCTTTTTGTCCTCTTTTTGACAGTCTTCATCGCTTTTGCATTGGGCAGGGGCCTGGCCACATTTCTTGGTGTCGGGATTACAATACCCGGAGGCGCACTCCGAGTCATCCTGGCAGGAATCCAGGCAGGTTTCTCCCTGGCAATCTCCGCCGCCATCCTCTTTACCACCGTCTTCAGTTGGCTCTTCTCCTCCATCCGCAGTAGTCTGTCCGTTTTGGTCGCCCTTCTCCCCACAGGCTGGCACCACTAAAACCAAAGTCAATAGAAAAATCATGACTAAAAGTCCAAAGACAGTATTAGCAATTTTAATTTCCATTGAAGATTTTCTCCTTCAGTTCATTTTTTAATTACCAACACGGCCAAATTCCAACCAGACGATAAAGCCCAAGACTATAACTAATAATAGCAAAAAACTCAACTGTTGCCGCAGTTTTAAGTCTCTACAATAACCGTGCCGGACAGTAGTGGATGGTTTAATGATAAAAAGAGTTTATCGGGCCAGTTATATTGAGAGTTTTTTCAACAGTTCCTGGTAATACTGAAAACTGGGGTTGTCAAACAGGGTGAAAACTACCATGTTAAAACTGCCGGGATGATTGTTGATAAAATCGGTAACCGTATTCAGGGCTACTTTAGCTGCTTTTGATGCGGGATAGCCATAAACCCCGGTGCTGATGGCGGGAAAATTTATATTGGATAAATGGTTCTCTTTAGCTATTTTCAGGCAGTTTTGATAGCAGGAAGATAAAAGTTCCTCTTCGTTGGCACTACCACCTTTCCAAATGGGACCCACGGTGTGGATTACGTAATTGACTTTTAGGTTACCGCCGGTGGTTATTACCGCCTGGCCAGTGGGCAATTTGCCCTGTTTTGCTCTTATCTCTTGGCATTGCTCCAAAATAGTTGGCCCGCCGGCCCGGTGAATAGCACCATCCACGCCGCCGCCTCCCATAAGGGAAGAGTTGGCCGCATTGACTATAGCCTCAGTGGTGCTGAGGGTGATATCACCTTGAACAGCCTGTAACACAGTGGTGTTGATTTTTATTTCCATTTTATACTCCAAAGGGCTCGCTAAAATACGGTCATTACTTTAATCTTTCGGTGCCGCCCTTAAAATCGCCATACAGGGTAAGATCGTTTAATATTTTTTGATCCTGATCAGTAGTCTGTTTCCTTGCCAGGCGGGAGATCAATTCTCCTATACCTGGGCCCAACATAAATCCCTGGCCGCACATGCCCACCGCAAAATAGAACCCCTCTACTTCCCGGGCTGCCCCCACAATGGGAAATCCATCCGGGGTCATGGGATACAGTCCCCGCCAGGTTCTTCTCACTCTCAAATGGGACAGCCGTGGCGCCAGGGTAATCAACCGCCTGGATACCAGGGGCAGAAACTCCGAAGTGGCATGTTGGTCATTACCCAAAATTAGCGGAGAAGGGGTCATGCAAAAAATTATTTGCCCCTCATGGTTCTGGTAAAAATAGAAGTTGCTGGAACCTTTATCCGGCCTGATATCAACCACCATGGGATCCATAAAACGGGCGGTGGGCTCGGTGATACCGGCTTCGTGGGAGTCTGGCTGCACTGGAAAATCAAGACCAACCATCTCGCCTATTTCTTTTGCATTAACGCCAGCAGCATTTATCACCAGGGGAGCAGAAAAACTGTTTTCCTGGGTACGAACTCCACTCACTTTGCCCTGGTTTACCTGAATAGATTTTACTTGCTGACCAAAAAAGAACTGGGCGCCATATTCCCTGGCTTGACGCCAAAACGCATGAGCCACATTGATAGGAGAAGCAGAACCATCTTCAGGAGAAAAGGTGCCTCCCAGGAGGCTGTCGCTATTGATGCCAGTAACAATATTTTTTACTGTTTCTGAGTCTGTCCATTTTATATTTAATCCATATTGGTGCTGGATTGTAAGCATTTTTTGCAGGAGATCTTTGTCTTGGCTGGTATAAACCGGAAACAGATAGCCACCCTGGCGCCACAAAATGTTGTCGCCATATCTCTCTTGCCAGTTGCTGAATATATCCAAAGAGTTCTGGCAAAGCCATATTTTGGCCCGGTGAGAGTGAGTGGCCCTGATGCCGCCAATGGCCGCTTTGTTTTGTCCCTGTCCGGCAGCTTTCCCCTTTTCAATCACTGCGGTTTTCAGTCCGTCCCTGGCCAGGCATAGCGCTATAGGCAATCCCACCGAACCGGCGCCGATTACCAGAACATCAAAATTATGGGCTGTCACTTTAGTTTAGTTCCTTTTTTTTCCCTGGCCCCGGCAAACAC
>CAZTWC010000067.1:0-15242 GCA_964617105.1 uncultured Myxococcia bacterium | reverse complement strand
CTGGAGATTTATTTTCTCCAGCCAGGTAATTGGTGGGCTTTCTTTTGACTTGAAAAGTTTTGTTTGTTTCAAGGGTAGGAATTAAATTTTAAGAATATTGGTAGTTTTTAGCGATTGGCTTCTTTAATTCTGGCTGCTTTTCCTCTCAATTTCCTGAAGTAGTAGAGTTTACTTCTTCTTACTTTTCCGCGGCTGACAACTTCGATTTTCTTAATTATAGGCGAGTTAATCATAAAGATTCTCTCTACCCCTACGCCGTAGGATATTTTTTTCACAGTGAAAGTGCGATTAATTCCACCACCTTTGACACGAATAACTACACCCTGGAATATCTGTACCCGGTCTTTCCCGCCCTCTTTTTTCTTGCCGGTTTTTAATATAATATGCACTTTTATGGTATCGCCGCTTTTAAATGTAGGAATATCTTTTTTAAGATGTTCTGATTCTATTTTTTCGATCAGGTTCATGGGAACTCTCCGTTAAGCCCAAAGTTGGAAATTTAATGGGAAATTAATATAAGATAAATCTATTTACGACAAGAAACAGATATTGTCAATACTTTTTTGCCAAATATTTAGTGCCTCCCTGACAATATTCAGGATGACCCGGATTTTTCCAAATATTCATTATAGAGAGATGGCCGGTATTTTTCGGTTCTCTCCAGAGATTTACGGTGACGCCATTGTTTTATTCGTTTATGATCCCCCGAGAGCAATACTTCTGGCACTTGATAGCCCCTGAAGTCTCTGGGTCTGGTATACTGAGGATATTCCAATAATCCCTGGTTAAAACTCTCCTCCAGGAGAGACTCTTTATTTCCCAATAAACCGGGCACCAGTCTTGAGACAGAATCAACTATAGCCAAAGCAGCGAACTCTCCGCCTGATAAAACATAGTCTCCAATTGATATCTCCTGATCCACATAATAATCGCCTATCCGTTGGTCAATTCCCTCGTAACGTCCACATATTATGGTTAATTGGTCCAAACCAGAATATTCTTCTGCCAATTTTTGGTCATACAATCTGCCGTTAGGGGTAAGGGCGATTGACAATTTACGGTTAAAATTGCTATCAATTGATTCCAGGGCTTTTACAATGGGTTCTGGCTTCATAACCATACCGCATCCACCGCCAAAAGGAGTATCATCCACACTTTTATGTTTGTCTTCGGTAAAATCACGAAGGTCAACCAGGTTAATGGATATAATCCCTTTTTCAATCCCTTTGCCCAGTAAACTGGCTTTAAGAGGTGAAATAAATATTTCTGGAAAAATCGTTAATATATCGAAACGCATATCAGGGAAAAAGTCCTTCGGGAGGATCGATTACCATTCGGTTATTATCAACATCAATCTCTTTGACTACCTCGGGGATATCGGGAATTAAAAACTCCTTCTCTTTGCTCCGGCTAACAAATACCAGGTTGGCGGAAGTGTCGATAAGTTCTTTAATAACTCCGTAATCTTTTCCTTCAAGATCAAATACCGCCATTCCGATCAAATCGCATAACAGGTACTCATCATCCCCGGTGTCCATGGCTAATTCCTGGTAATCGATGAAAACCTTTTTACCCTTCAGAGTTTCAGCCTGTTCTCTGCTGGTTATCTCTTTGAATTTTACGATATAGTATCTATTGGATTTAGACGCCTGAGAAATATTAAGCTGATCTTGCCTATCATCCTGACCAATCAATATTGTAGGGGATGTTGATAAAAGAAGAGAATCCGGATTATCGGGGAATACTCGAACTTCCCCTTTTAATCCATGAGGTTTGCCAATAACGCCGATGCGAACAACGCGCATTATCGATATTCTCCTTTGGGCTCGCTCAAAAATAGATCTACGTTATGGTCAAGTTTTGGGGCGTTATCCTGAAATAATTACTCTAGAATTTCCAGGACAGATCTTTTTCTCAGTTTGGTTGAAGCTGCACCTAATATTGTCCGCATGGCTCGAGCAGTTTTACCCTGCTTGCCAATTACTTTTCCCAGGTCTTCTTTAGCAACCTTTAATTCAATAACCGAAGTTTGTTCTCCTTCGACTTCTATTACCTTAACATCTTCGGGTCTGTCCACTAGAGCTCTCGCGATGTACTCGATCAATTCCTTCATTTTGAACCTCCATGGGAAATCTAAATATAACTAATGGTAATACTAATACCAAGAAACTCTGATAGTCGCGTATAATATGAAAAAGGATTCCTAAACAGTCAAATATATTACACTAACTATTTGCTGCTGTTACTTTATTGATAATTTGACGAACTGTGTCCGTTGCCTGGGCGCCATTTTTCAACCAATATTGGGTTCTCTCCATATCCAATTTAATATCTGGCGGGTCACTAAGTGGAGAATAATGCCCCACTTGTTCTATGTATCTCGAATCCCTGGCAGCCCTGGAATCGATAGCCACTATACGATAAAATGGTTTTTTCTTTTTTCCCATCCGGGTGAGTTTTAATTTTACAGCCATTTTTATTTCTCCTACATAAAATTGCGCATTAGCCCACGCATTCCAAATTTGTTAAATCTTTTTAATACTTTCCTGGTTTCAATATAGTGTTTGATAAATTGATTTACATCTTGAACTCTGGTGCCGCTCCCCTGGGCAATCCTTTTCCTTCTGCTGCCATTTAAAATTGCATGATTTTGTCTCTCTTCACGAGTCATAGAATTAATAATAGCCTCTATTCTCTTAACCTCTTTTTCAGGGGGATTAATCTTTTTTAATTGTTTCATCTGTTTTCCCACCCCTGGGATCATTTTTAACAGGTCCTCTATGGAACCCATCTTTTTCATCTGTCGCAGGGAAAGGAGAAAATCATCCAGAGTAAAATTATTTTGTCTGAGTTTTTTCTCTAGCAGTTGGGCCTGATCCTCATCGTATACTTCCTTGGCTTTTTCCACCAGTGTAAGGACATCGCCCATATCTAGAATACGTGATGCTGCACGGTCAGGGTGAAAAAGTTCCAAAGCATCCAGTTGCTCGCCAACACCCGCCAGTTTGATCGGTTTACCGGTAATCTCTACAATAGAAAGAGCCGCTCCACCTCTGGCATCACCGTCCATTTTGGTAAGAATCACTCCATCAATATCCAGTAGATCATTGAAGCGTTTGGCAACATTAACCGCGTCCTGACCGGTCATGGCATCGGCTATAAACAATATTTCACTGGGATTGACTTCTTCTCTAATGGAAACCAGTTCATTCATCAGCACCTGGTCAATATGCAGTCGGCCGGCGGTATCTATGATCATTGTGTCATAGCCTTCGTTCAACGCCTTTTTCCGGGCTGAACAGGCGATATCAACCGGTTTCTGTTCCAGTTGAGTGTCATAAACAGAGCATCCAACCTGTTGACCCAATATTTTTAATTGATCGATGGCTGCCGGGCGATAAATGTCTGCCGGAACCAAAAGGGGATTACGATTGTTTTTCTCCTTGAGACGTTTGGCAAGTTTAGCGGCCGTAGTAGTTTTACCGCAGCCCTGTAATCCTACT
The DNA here is from genome assembly GCA_964617105.1 of uncultured Myxococcia bacterium. Taxonomy (GTDB): domain Bacteria; phylum CAZTWC01; class CAZTWC01; order CAZTWC01; family CAZTWC01; genus CAZTWC01. The sequence continues at coordinate 11,739 of CAZTWC010000067.1, read as the reverse complement.
AATAAAATAATTGCCGGCGGTTGACAATTCAGATTTATTTCTTTATTTTCACCCCCCATTATTTCGGCCAACTCTTCGTAAACTATCTTGATAAACTGTTGGCCCGGGGTAATGCTTTTCAATACATCCCTGCCGGTAGCGCGCTCTTTAACCCGGTTAATGAAATTTTTAACCACTCTAAAGTGGACATCCGCTTCCAGGAGATTTAATTTTACTTCCCTAAGAGTTTCGTGGATATTCTTCTCGTTTATCTTGCCCTGTCCACGAATACGTTTAATGGTATCAGTTAATTTGTCACTTAAACTGTCAAACATATATCAATCCATCAGTTTGAAACATATATATTTTCATATGAAACGAGTTATTATAGCATCGTTTCTAATAATAAGTCAAGATAAAACTAACCATTGTTCGGACGGACACTAACCATCCATTTGAACTTTGATGGCGCAAAATTCACCGCACATAGTGCAGGTGGATTCATCTAAAGGAGGTCGCGAATCTCTTATCTTTTTAGTTGCTTCCGGATCTATCGAGATTTTTATTTGCCCATCCCAATCCAAGTTTTTGCGGCATTTTGACATCATCAGATCCATTTCTGCCGCTCCTTTCACTCCCTTGGCAATATCAGCGGCATGAGCGGCTATCCGGGAAGCAATTACCCCCTGGTGCACATCACTTGCATCTGGAAGTCGTAGATGCTCGGCAGGGGTTACATAACAGAGGAAATCGGCTCCGGCCCAGGCTGCCAGAGCTCCTCCGATAGCAGATACAATATGATCATAACCTGGAGCAATATCGGTTACCAGGGGCCCCAGGACATAAAATGGGGCGTTATGACACAAACTTTTTTCCAAAAGCACATTCGCTTTTACCTGGTGAAGGGGTACGTGTCCAGGTCCTTCAATCATCACCTGCACCCCTTTTTCCCGCGCCCGTTGAGTCAATTCTCCTAAAGTGATCAACTCTTCAATCTGTCCCCGGTCAGTGGCATCTGCCACTGCACCCGGCCTGAATCCATCACCAAGAGATAACACTACATCACGTTTATAGGCAATATCAACCAGACGATCAAAATGCTGAAAAAGAGGATTATCCTGTTTCTGATATTTCATCCATTCCAGGGTCATAGCCCCGCCCCGGCTTACCACTCCCATGACCCTTCCTTCGTTTTTCATCCGCTCCAGGGCTCTTTGGTTAACTCCACAGTGAACAGTGATAAAATCAACGCCCTCTTCCACCTGTTCTTCAATGGTTTCAAACAGTTCATCCACAGTTAATTCCACAAAAGATTTTTTCTTCCTGGTGCAGGCTACCGCAGCCTGATAGATGGGTACAGTTCCTATTGGAATCTGTACAGTTTCGGTAATAGTCTGCCTGATCTCCCTGAGGTCACCGCCCGTGGAGAGATCCATTATGGCATGGGCTCCGGCTTTGACCGCAACTCGGGCTTTCTCAATCTCCTGGTCCAGGTCAGCCACATCCACTGAAGTACCAATATTGGCATTTACTTTAGTGCTCAAACCTTTTCCTATGCCGGTAGGAATTACATTCTGGTGATTCTGGTTACAGAGGATCACCACCTCTCCTTTTTTTACCAGCTCAACTATGTTTTCAGGTTTAAGCCCCTCCTGGGCAGCCACTTCTTTCATTTCTGGAGTTATCTCACCCGCTCTGGAAAATTCTATTTGGGTCATATTCTTTTTCCTAAATTATTTGTGTTTACCTATTTTTTCTTGATACTCAACAATTCTTGAAACCGGATTTGGAGCAGTCAATATATCGCTTATCAAGGCCACTCCGGCAATATTATTATGATTAAACCTCTCTATTTTTTCCACTGTTACACCGCCCAAAGCAAAAGTCGGCAAGTTACATTGATCAATTAAAAGATTAAAATTTTCTATCCCCAGTGCCGGTCCGGCTGACTCTTTTGACAAAGGATTAAAAACCGGGCTCAAGGTGATAAAATCAGCTTTTTCGGCCGAACGGCATTCTGCTGAATTATGGGTGGAAAACCCTATCAATCCGGAAAATATTTTTCTAACTTTTTTAATTGGCATGCACTTTCTATTCAAGTGAACTCCATCCGCCTCCACACATTTAGCCAAATCCACTCTGCGGTTGATAATCAATTGGCAGCCGCTCTCTCTACAGATATCCTTTAGTCTTTTTCCCAGCCATAGCAATTCCCGGTCGTCTATTTCCTGTTCCCGCAACTGAAAAGCTAAAAAACCCGGAGTTACTGCTGTAGCAACCTGGCCACATATCTCCAGTAATTTTTCACTTCCGCCGCAAAGTCGCCGGTCGGTAATCAGATATAGCCGAAATCCAGACCACATCTCAACTCCTGTTTACCAAAAGATACCTTCAATAGGACTAGAGGCAGTGGCGTATAATTTTTTGGAAATCCGGCCGGACAAGAATGCTTTTCGGCCCGAATCTACAGCCAACCGCATGGCTTCCGCCATTAAAACCGGTTTCTTGGCCAGGGCAATTCCGGTATTGAGCAATACTCCATCACATCCCAACTCCATGGCCCTGGACGCATCAGAGGCAGTGCCGACACCAGCATCAACAATAACCGGAACATTTACTGCTTCCATGATCAAACGGATATTGTACGGATTTCTAATTCCCAATCCCGATCCAATAGGAGCACCCAGAGGCATAACACAAACACAACCCATATCGGCCAGCCGTTTGGCCACAATAACATCATCATTGGTATATGGCATTACTTTAAATCCCTCTTTGACCAATTGCTCTGCGGCCTTCAAAAGACCGGCAGTATCAGGAAAAAGGGTTTTTTCATCGCCAATAACTTCTAGTTTTACCAGGTCACTCATGCCCAATTCTCTGGCCAAATGACAAGTTCTAACCGCATCTTCAGCAGTATAACAACCAGCTGTGTTAGGCAGTAGTAAATATTTTTTAGGGTCAATGTGATTGAGCAGGGAATCTCCTTTATCTGGATCCAGGTTAACCCGGCGCAAAGCCACAGTAACAATGTCGGCGCCAGAAGCCTCCAGCGCTTTTTCCATCAATTCAAAACTTTCATATTTACCGGTACCAACAATTAGTCTGGATTTACATTCCCGGCCGCCCAGTATCAGTTTGTCGTCCATATTATCCTCCGCCGACAAAAGTTAATATTTCTATTAGATCTCCATGCTTTATATTATATCTATTGTAATCATCTTTGGAAACGATATTCATATTTACTTCCACAGCAACTGCTTTAGAATTAAGATTCAGTTGTTTTAATAACATAAAGATATTGGTATTGTCACTAATTTCTCTATTCTGACCATTTAACTGAATTTTAATCAACCCATATCTCCATAAGAAGAGTCATTCAACCACATAAAATGATTATTTTAGCGCCCGTCCGAAAATTCAATAGGTGGCGAGAAAAGAGAGTGGTTCGGACGGAAACTATATTATACTATATGCCAATAGCGGTCAAGCGACAAGTTAGTAGAAAACTTGAAAACCAAAGCGTTTCTCCCTTGACAAAAAATTATATTTACGGTTACAATTGACACACAATTAAGATAGTTTTTAATAAACATGTAAACTAGTTGAAACTATTATCTAAAATTTATACAATCACTTTTTATGGAGAACATTTACTATGGGAACCGGTGACAATAGAAGAACACCCAAGATGAAAAAACGGAGAGCACAACAAAAAAAGAAAGACCGGATAAAAGCAAAAATCTCTGGTTCTAAAACAGAACAAACTGAAACAAGCAGCAACTAACTATTTCTTAAAAATTTCTTTATTTTATTTAAGGTAATATAGGATTATGAATGCTGTTGAAAACTGGAAAATCAAACAAAACCTGGACACTGCAGCCCGGATTATCGAAGGACAGGCCCTGGTTATCACACCAGAAGACAGTTTTCTTCATACCATGAACGAGGTCGGCACCAGGATATGGGAAATAGCGGAAAAAGAGATTGTGATAAAAGATATTATCGAAACTATTTGCCAAGAATTTGAAGTTAACCGGGATGAAGCCTGCCGTGATGTTATTGAATTTATTCAGCAAATGTTGGACAAAAACCTGATAATTAAATTATAATTTTTCAGCATATTTATTCTCAATAAATATTGAAGGAGTACACCGTGAAAAGTATTAAATTATTGGTAATGTTATTAGTTTTAGGATTGTTCCTGGGCTTGATGGGTTGTAGCAGCGATAGTGGCAAGGCTAATAAAAAGCCCCTGGATAATCCCTTGGTAAAATTGGACCTGTTCGAAGATCGGACCGAAGGCCTGGTGTTTACCAGTAAAGATGACAAAGATACCAGCACCACGGATGTTCTCGACATAGATTTTTCTTTTAATTTCTTTAACATCCCCGACAAAGTTGATGTATCTGTTAAACTTTCTTTAGATGGAACGGCAATTGATGGATTTCCAAAGAATCTTGCCCAGGAGAGCACCACAGAGAAAGGTAGACAATTGCAAGCAACTGGTTTAAAAATACCAACCGGATTTCACGACCTCAAACTAAGCGCCACCTTTAAAATGCCTAAAAGCGGTTTTCTAGGTTTAATCGCCTGGGCTACTGAGGAGGAAGAAAAAGAGGTCACACTGGAAAAAGTCTTCTCAATTCAGTATGTTAATGATGTTTTATATTGTAAAATTGTTGCTCCTGAGGTTGACACCGACAAACTGTTAACCAGGGATAACGATACCAAAAAAGATCTGGAAGGATTACAAGTCAAGGTTGAAGTAGAATGCGTTGGTGTTGAACCAGGTAACGATGTGACATTAACGGTAAAGAGCAACAGTAAAGAATACAAAGGCACACTGGCTTTCAAAGAAAAAAAGGATAAAAAAGATATAAACAGTGTCTCTTTTGCTGATGTCAAACTGGAACAGGGAGAAAATATCCTGCAGGTGAAGACCGAAACTAATGATAAAAAATCTGTATCCAGTATGGGCAAACTCCTGGTGGATATTGGTCAATGCAACGTAAACATGACTCCCAATAAAGATAAATATCTGGCTGAGGATGATAAAGATAATAAAACTGCCGGAATGCAAATTGACTTTACAATATACACATCCTGCGTAGAAGACAGTGCTGTTTCATTTAAAATTAACGATAAAGTTGAAAAAACTGCCACAGTGGATGGCAACGGCACCGCATTGCTAAAAAATATAACTTTACCCGAGGGAGAAATAACCCTTGCAGTAGTAGTGGAATCACCTGATAAAAAGAAATCTGGCACCATAGCAGAAAAGACAGTGCTGGTGGATTCAGTTCCACCAACTGTTACTGTAACCTATCCCGCTGATAAACAAACCTTAGTGGATTTTAAGGTTGAAGGTAAAACCACTGGTGTGGAAAAATCTGATAATATTACCTTAATAGTAAATGAGGGTAAAACCGATCAGATTATTAAATCAAAACCTGCCCAGTTCCAACAAAATAGCAACTTTGCCTTTTTATTTGTAACTCTAAAAAAAGGAACCCATACCCTGGTGGTAGAAGTTCAAGACACCAGCGGGAACAAAACCAGAAGTTCTGAGGTTACTTTCACTCTCACCGATATCAAACCCTCTCTAACCTTTGACTTTCCCAAGGCCGGCACCCCGATTCTTAAAAAAGACGGCACAGTAACCCAAAAAGGCTTTGAAATAACCGTTAAAATGAAATCGATCAATGTAGAAGCCGCACAAACCGGAACATTAAAGGTCAATAAAACCACCGATTATCCTTTTACCGTACCAGCGGATGGCAACATTGAAATTACCAATGTTGTAACCACCGAAGGTGATAACTTTTTCCAGGCTGAGGTTGCCAACCAGGCCGGTATCAAGGCTAAAGTTGATGAATTTAAGGTGCTGGTAGATTCAAAACCACCAGTATTGGAAATTACCTATCCCACCGAAGACCCAACTTATGTCAACACTCTGGCTATCACTGTTACCGGAAATGTAGATGAATTCGCTAAAGTAAAAATTGAGGGTAAAGATATCCAAACCGATGCGAGCGGTAATTTCTCCAAACAGGTACCCTTAATTGCCGGACAATCCAACCAGATTGATATAGAAGCCACCGACACCGCCGGAAATATTACTACTATAACCAAAACCGTTTATGTTGACAGCGAAGCCCCAGAGTTGGCGGTAACTGCTCCACCTTCTGCCGGTGCCCGTACCCAGTTAACCAAATTTATCGTCCATGGCAGCACTACCGACCCCAGCGCCACTATCAGTATAAGCGGCGACATTGTTACTACGGTAAACAATATTGTTCCAGATGCCCAATTGCAGTTTTCCCAGGAGATAGATATAAAACCTGGTGATGGAGCCAAAAATATCGCTATTACCGCTACGGACAAGGCCGGCAACCAAAAGACAATTAACCGGATTATTACCATTGACACCACCGGTCCTGTGGTTAAAATAACCTCTTTGCAATACTCTACTATCAATGGCAAAAACATTTCCAATCAGCAAGAACATACTATTTCAGGTACCCTTAATGAAGAAGTTAATACCCTGGAGTTGTGGATCAACAATCAAAAACAAATCCAAACCGCCACCACTTCCGGTATAGCGCCAAATATTAATTTTTCTTTTCCAGATAAAATATCGCTGGAGAAATATGCTACCAATACCATTCAAGTCAAAGCAGTAGACTTAATAGGCAACTCCAACGAAGTTAACAGTGAAAACAACATAGAAGTTATTTACAAACCTGCCGATGCCAAATTCAATATCGATTCACCCACCCCGGGATCCTATTTCAAAGATCGGATAAAAGTCCTGGTCAAAGGTACTGTGGCCACCAACCTAACCAAAATTACTGTCTATGGTGATATTGATAATCCTGGCCAGCAAGTGCCGATTACCGGCACTGCAGATCCCTACTCCTGGGAACTAGAAGTTGATTTAACCACTGGTGATGGCGAAAAAACCATTACCGTCAAATACGATGATGACGTAAACCAGGATGAAGCCAATATCAAAGTAACTTTAGATACAAAAGAGCCCACGGTTACCATGAATTTTTCGGCAATCACCATAACACCTGTGGCAACCAATCAGGGGGTGGTCAAAGTTAGCGGAACTGTTGACGAAAAAACCAGTGCACTAACTCTAAACGGTAATGCAGCCACCTCTACCTATAATGAAACCACTAAAAAATATGACTACACCTACCAGTTAGCCCTTAGCGGCGATGATGGTGAAAAAACAGTTACCGTCAAAGCCGTTGATATGGCCGGTAATGAGAAAGAGATATCAGATACATTACTGTTGGATAAAGGTGATCCAGAGTTGATTTTAACTAAGATTTTTAAGAAAACCAGCCCAACCACAACTAAAGATATTACTGCTACCAAAATTACCAACAAAGAGGATATCATCCTGGAAGGTACTGTGGATGACAAGATTAGCGATACTTTATCCGGCAGTGGAGTGGCTTCCATCCGCGTCAAATTAGGCAACAATGTTTATGCCAACACAGATACTTACGATTCCAATGCAAAAACCTGGTCTCATAATCTTAAATTGGTTGCCGGTAACAATATCATCTATATTGAGGCCAAAGACAAGGTGGGCAACATTACAGTAGTCACCCTGACCATTATCTATGACATTGATGTGCCGGTGGTAACTATTTCTTCGCCCGACACCAGCAAGGATTATCTTACCAACCAAAGTCAGTTGGTAATTGTGGGTAATATCCAAAATTTCAAAACCGGAACTAAACTCTATGTCAATGTCAACGGAGCAGACAAAACCGCTGATGTTTCCTCAAATGGTAATTTTAAAACTACCCAAACCCTTACCTCTGAAACCAGGCAAGAAATTATTGTAAGCGCTGAAACTCCGGCTGGCAACACTGGAGAGAAGAGTTTTTGGGTAATTTTTGATAAAACCGCTCCAGAGATTAGCGATGTGATTATAGCCGCTACTACTGATACAACCCCGGCACCCCTGGTTGGTAAAGTAAATGACGACCAGGCAACCGTAACCATTATCAATATTGACAAACAAAACGAGACCACCGTGATTGCCCCCGCACAGCTTACGGCCGATGGACCCAAATTTAAATTCAATATCGATATTGCTTTAAAAGAAGGCAGCAATCAACTTAAGATTTCAGCCATTGATAAGGCAGGTAACCAATCTACACAAGTTACTAAAATTATCTCTCTCGATACCGGCAGTCCGATTGTAAAAATTACCAAACCAACTCAAGCGGAAATTACAACAGAATACGGATATATCACCAAGCAAAACCAGGTCACTATTGAAGGTAAAATCTATAAAACGGTTCAAGGTAATGAAGTTGAAGATGAGGACCAAACTATTACCATACTAATAAAAGGGCTGGCTGCGGACAAAGACGGTGCCACCTTCAGTAAAACCATCACTGGCCTGGATGAGGGCAAAAACACCATTTTAATTCAGGTAATAAAAGGAACTAAAATAACCACTCCAACAGTTGTTGTAACGGTTGATACGTCGGCCCCCACCATCACCATTGATGATTCATTGAAAGCCAGTTTTTCAAATGTAACCAGCAACATCACCATTTTTGGTACAGTTAACAGCAATGACACCGGAACTCCCCGGACAGTCACCATCAATGTATCGGATGGAACTAATTCGCAAGACTACCCAGGTTCTATTGTGGGTAATACCTATTCCGGCCTGGTTAATCTGGTCAAGGAAAATGGCGATAATACCATCAAGGTCACAATAACCGACCAGGCTGGCAATAAGGGTGAAGCCACCACCACCATCACCCACGACAACATTGGACCAACCATTAAGTTTGTTAACCCGGATGAAAGTGGGGGGAAAGATTTTTTCTATGGTATCGTTGACGACACCAACCATAAGGATGGCGATAATTATTCTTTGAATTTTACTGTTCAAGCAACAGATGTTGAAGTTGGTCAAGAAATTGTTCTAATTGTGAATAAAACTTCAACCAGAAAATATACCCAAACTATCGTTAAGGATATTTCGCTATATATCTTCAAAGATGTGGTGGTCGATAAAGGTGAAAAAGTAACCAATATAATCGATATTTCGGTTAATGATGTTTCTGGCAATTCATCCTCGACCTATATCAATGCTGTTGTTGATACTAATGCACCGGTAATCTATTTTCTAAACCCAGATTCAGACACTCAATGGTCTAAAAATAATGATTCCAATATAACCAAAGAGGGATTTCAGGCTAATATCCTGATTAACACCATGAATCTTTCAGAAGGTGAACTCTATTTATGTTCCACCAATGGCGGAGAGTCCAATACTTTCTGCAGTGGTTTAGATGGTAATGGAATAACCTATAAATCTTTAGGAAAAGCCGCTTTGGCCACCAACAGAGCCTCTTTTAACGGTATTGATATGAATCAGGGTAAGCATGTAGTAATCGCTATTGCTACTGATGGAATCAATTTGGTTAACACCAGGAATAATACCCGGGAAGGTACCAAACCTTCTTTAACTATTGAAATAGATTCAATCGTTCCCCAGGTAACTTCTATTGTCTGCAATTCTGAAGATACTGCTCCAACCAACCAGTTGAGTAAGGCGGAAGATGAAGACAGCAATGTGGCAAATCTGCAGGCCAATTTTACGGTTACTATGAGTAACAGCGATGACAGCGGCCGGCAAGTGACATTGATCTCCACCAACGGAGGCACCTTAGGAAAAGCGGTGATTGATGGTAACACAGCTACCTTTAATGCTGCCAATACTCCAGCCAATCAAATAACTATGACGGAAGGTGGTCATAAAGTAACTGCAGAAGTTATTGACTCTTTTGGCAATAAAAACGAAGATACTGCTTCCTTCAATACTACCGTAGATATTACCGCTCCAACTATCAGTATTATTAGACCTACTGCCAACCAAAAATTCACCACTGTTTCTACACCTGGTGATCTGGATTCCAACACCGCCGGCTACCAAATTGCGCTGGAACTGACTGCTGACACCGATGCCAATGGTAATGCGGTTACGGTTGAAAGGGAAGGGGGCACTGACGGTATTCAGGAGGGGTCCCCCGTTTTAACCAATGGTACAGTCACTGCCACTGCCAGTTTGACAGAAGAGGGTAACCAAAACCTTAGAACTAAAGTCAGCGATGCAGCCGGCAACGAAGGAGTTTCTGCCTGGGTGCCGGTTCATTTGGATACTATTGTGCCAATCATAAATAGTTTTACTCTGACTTCCACCAGTGGGACTGACGCTGATCCAAATACGGGTGGTTTTCAAGCCAACTTAAATTTAACCTATTCCAATGTAGAAGATAATCAACCAATAACCCTTACCTCTGACCAAGATGGCGTGTTAACCCATACTGGAAAAACCGAAAATGATGGCGCAACAGAAATAACCGTCACCCTTAGTAAACCAGGAGATCACATAATCACTGCTTCCATGAAAGATATCAATGAGAATCCCGTGGTTGTCAAAACTGTGACCCTCAACAACTCTCTCACCACTTCCATATCTCTTAGTAATTTGCCGTCAACGGGTATTATTTCTGATACAACTTATTATTTATACAATAAAAACTGCATTGGTGGTGATTGCACAGATAAAGGCTCTGGTAATTTTGAAATTACTTTTAAAGTTAATACTGTTGGTGCTCCCGATGGTTCAGATATTAAATTGATGAAAGATGGCCAACAAGCAGCAACCTCAACGGTAACTAAAGACAAAGGTGAATTTAAACTTACCTTGTCTGCTGGCACCAACCAAATACAGGCATTCGTTACTGTATCTGGGAGTGATTATGCCACTGATGTAAAAAACATCAGTGTTGATTTAACCGAGCCAGTGGTTAAATTCACCAGTCCCAATCAAGAGTCCAAACTCATTTATAATTATGCTGCTAAAGGAAATTCCAGCCAGGATTTTGCTGACCTGAATGATTCTCTCGATGATTTGCAGCAAAACTTCACTATTAATGTTACTGGCGCTAATGGTGGTAAAGCCTATCTTTATAATGGCTCCACTTTAATTTCTGGCGCCGTAGATATTACTACTGACCCGGCTGATATAACTTTTACTATTTTCGAAGCCGGAAAATTAACTCAGGGAGGTTCACACCTGGTAAAGGCCAAAGTATATGACAGCAACAATAACCTGGCTGAAAGCCTGGCTATAACGGTTAATGTTGATGTAAAACCACCAGATGCCGTTACTCCGATCATTTGCCGGAGCAGAACTTTTAACGGCAAAGACAGCAATGGCAATGACCTGAACCTGGCGGATGATTCATCCTGCACAACTATCTGCGCCAATGCCTCAGCCAGTTGTGATGATCGCAAAGTCCATCTGAGCCTCAAATGGACAGCGCCCAGTGATGATGGAGATAGTACTGGCTCATACAAAGTTGGAGGTTATAAAGTTGCCTATTTGGAGACTACCAGTGGTTGCGACCAGGTTAATATTGATGATAACGGTGTTGAAAACGTAACCTGGGCTGGCACAATAGTTGATCCCGGTCAGGATCAGTATTTTAAAATCACCGAAGGGATAACCTTAAAAACCGGAGATGATGAGGACACCCACTATTGTGTTTTTGTCCAACCCTTTGATGATTATGAAAATGCTCCTTCTCAGATAGAAGCCCAACAGAAAAAAACCTTACTCTATAGTTCAAATTTAGATTTTACCAGCAGCACTTCGTCTATTTTTAAAGGCTCAGTTGGTGGAGTAGATATTGACAATATTCA
>CAZTWC010000066.1:0-15368 GCA_964617105.1 uncultured Myxococcia bacterium | reverse complement strand
CTGATAATACAGCTATTAAGAATAAAGTCCAAGAGATGCTGGACCAGATAAACAATGTATTCAGCACTATCAACAACGAGATGGCTTTTAGTGGAGCGGCCAAGGGGAATAACCGTCTGTCAGGTGATTCCACCTTAAGGACTATTCAGAGCAGGTTAAGGAGTCTTTTAGGTTCCTCTGTCACCGGTTTGACGGGTAACTACACGGCTCTCTCTCAAATAGGGGTCACTTCCGATTCCAGCACTGGACTGCTCTCAATAGACACCGATGATTTTAATACCGCTATAAACTCCGATTTCAGAGGGGTCGCCAGGATATTTATCGATGACACCGATCAGGGGACCGAGGGGGTCGCCAAACAAATGGCGGATATGATCAAGGAGTTTACCGAAGCAACCCAGGATGAGAACGGCAATACCCTCAAGGGGCTGCTAGAGGCCCGTATCGATGGCATAGATGATTCCATTGATGATCTGGATGATCAGATAGAGAACCAGGAGATGAGGGTTGCAAGTTATGAGCAAATGTTGGTCAGGCAATTTACCGCCATGGAAATTGCTATTAGCCAGTTGCAGGCTCAGTCCGGTTATATGAGTGCCATGTAATGTCAGAGTTGATAGGAGGATAGAGGATATAATTCATGGGAAAGTTAGGGCACAACGGCATAAACCAGTACCGCAAGGTTGGAGTTAATACTGCCAACAAAGGGAAATTATTGTTAATGCTTTATGAGGGAGTTATCCGTTATTGTGAGCAGGCAAAGCGGATGATGCAAAAGAAAGATTATGCTGCCAAAGGCAAGTATATTGTGGATGCCCAGGCTATTATTCACGAGTTGATGCACACTCTGGATCACAATGTTGCTCCGGAACTATGCACCAACCTGGAGAATCTATATCTATTTATGAGCGATAAATTGACCAAAGCAAATATCGAGGTAAACGAGAAAGATGTGGATACGGTGATCAATTTGCTGCAAAACCTAAAAAATGCCTGGAGCCAGGTGATCGAGAAGAAATCATGAAAAAATATATTGAATTGTTGACCAAACGACTGGAATTGATTCAGGAAATCTTAGAGATCAGCCGCAGGATGCCCCTCCTGGATCCAGCCGATAATTTTGATCAGATCAATGCCTGTATTGCAGAGCGTCAGGGGATTATAGGTCAGTTGAAAAAATATGATCAACAACTCAGTGCATTTAATAAAATATGGCGACAAAAGGAGCAGACGCATAACCAGTCCGCCAAAAAAATGATTGTTGGTTTATCAGAAAAAATTAAGCAATCATTGGCTGAAATCAGCGATATAGATACGGAAATATCGATAGTTATGTGTGCCAGGAGGGACCTGCTTAAGAGCAAATTGAAGGAAATTCAGAAAGGCAAAAAGATGTTGCGCGGTTACCATTCTAATAAAAAGAATGCTTACTTTGTGCAGAGATCAATTTAGTTATTAGAGGATAACCTGACTACGTTGTGGAGCAGAGATGAACATAGAGATTATTCATGAGATAAACAATGCCTTGGCGCCCGCCAAGATATGTTTGCAGCAATTGATTACGTCTGAATCCAACCAGGAAAAGGGGATGCTGTTAGGCCATTTGGACAACTCCTTTAAACTTTTGGAGCAATACTTAGGTTTTTTGCATAATCCGCAGCAATTTTATCAACTTGAAGTGGGAAAATGTTCTCTGGCCGATATATTAAAACAGGTTGAGTCCAGGATAGAACCGCTTATTAAGGAACGAAATATAAGGTTAGTGAAACGGATTCGCGTCAGCAGTTCTGAAACTATCACTTTAGACAAGATGCAGTTTTGTATCGCTCTTTTTAACTTGTTGAAAAATGGGGCCGAGGCTTCCAGACCGGGGGGACGGTTGGTGCTGTCAATATTTCGTCGCAACTCCAGGCTGTGTTTTAGGGTCAGGGACTTTGGATGCGGTATTACCAAAGAGCAGATAGAACAGGTTTTACAGCCGGGGTATTCCAAAAAAGGTAGTAGAGGACGAGGTTATGGTCTCAGTATAAGTCAAAAAATTGTTACACTTCACCGGGGAGAATTAAAAATAAAAAGATTGCCTCGAGGTACTTCTTTTACTATACTTTTACCTATAGGTAATGAGGAGCAGGAGCAGGAGCAGAAAGAGCGAACCCAGAAGGAACCTGAACATAAACGCCGGGTGTTGGTGGTGGATGATGATATAGCCATTGTGGAGGCGATGAAAATGTGTTTAGAAAACACTTGTAATGTTACCATTGCTTATGACGGCCAGGAGGCTTTTCGGCAGATTGAGCAGGAAAATTTTGACAAAATTGTGGCGGATATTAGTATTGCCGGTCAAGGCGGCATAGAATTGTTCAATTATTTGGCACTCAATTATCCTGGCATGGAGGATAAAATAGTTTTTGTCACTGGCGGTGCTACCGAAGAGAGAGCAGAAAGATTCTTAAAAAGTATAGATAATCCGGTTATTTATAAGCCTTTTAATATGGAGTTGCTAATTGAAAATGTATAGATTTTAATTGGGATAGGCCTTTTGGCATAGCAATTGCAATAATATTACAGTGAGTTGAATTTGAGCAGAAAACATATTCAGGTTAAATCAGTTCTCTAAAGGAGGAGATCATGGGAGACTTATTTATAAACGGTAACAGCGTAGATATTAGTAACCAATCCATCGCTACTTTCAAAGATGTGATCGAGTGGACGAAGAAACAACATCTGCCCAATGGACATATTATTTCCAATATTGTCTTGAATCGGGCCGAAGTTTCGTTGGAGCAAGAAAATGAACAGGCTGGCCTTCCCGTTGAACAGATTGATGAATTGATGATTTTTACCAATTCACCAAACAACATCGCTATTGAGGCTATACGCAATACCAGCAACCAGATCTACTCTTTAAAAGAATATTTTGGAAAAAGTGCCGATTTTTTTCGGATGGGTGATATCTCCCAGGCTTATACTGCATATATTGAGGCTATCAACGAGTTATCCAAATTTATCGATTTCCTCAATCTAATCAGCCCCTACTTCGCTTCTATGGAGCAGCTGCAGAGTATGGAAATTTTTGCTGAATTTAGTAAAGATTTTCTGGTCACAGCCAAGGAGTTGTTGGAGGCCCAGGAAAATGACGACTGGATTTTACTGGCTGACTTAATCGAATATGAACTCCATCCCCTGTTAGAGAGGTGGGAGGAGATTAGTATGGATATATGCCAACAACTAGCAGCTTAGAATTCGGATGCATCCCGACTAACTACGTTGCTGAACCCAAAATCGTCCTTCCCACGGGGATGACCTTCGGCCTCGGCGTAGAAGAACCTACGCTTATCCAATCACTTCCCATGGTATCTTTGTCCTTTACGGAACAGAATAAACTGTGTAGATTCAGGAAAATTAAGGAAAATTAAGATGGTTTGGAATCATTTTGGGTTTCTTTTGAATCGCAATTACAGGAACATCCATTAGTGTTCTTTGAACTATCTTTGACACCGCCTCCAGCGGTTGGTGGTGTAATACCTCAGCCGCCGCCCGCTTTTGGGGTAATTTTTGATCCCAAATAGAGCGCTCCGCTAATAAAACCGATAAACACTAACAAAGCAAAGATCTTTTCCCAGGGCATGATGATGTCTCCTATAAATTTATAATACCATATTTCTATCAGAAATCAGTGGCTTTATTCACTCCTCTTCATAAATTTTCAAATTTTTCTTTTGAGTATCGTAATAGGCGATGATGACCTGTCCCTCTGGAGTGAAGGCAACATCCAGGTGGGCTCCTACTCTGGGACTATCATCTGCTATATACACGCTCCATTTACCCTGATTGGTTTTACCGTAATAGAGCATGCCAGAGCCGTATAACCTACCCGGATTGTATTGATAGGCGATTACTTGCTCTTCCCCCCGGTTTAAGGAAGCCATTTTGAAACTAGTGGCGTCTTCTAATAGTACATTGCCGCTCCATATCCCCCCTTTAAAGGTTTTCAGATAGATATGGTGTTTTTTTAAGGAGAGAAAGGCTAGTGATATATTTTGGTTTTTATCTACGGTAATAGCGCTTTTCCAACCCGGGTTATCTTTTTTCCACAGGGGAGAGATTTTCCACTTTCCATTGGATAGCAGTGCATATTTGAGTTCACTATCCACCAATTTCCAATCTAAATAGGATGCAATAATTTTTCCCGAAGGAATTACCGCCAGGCCGGTTTGGGAGGAGTAACTGCCCTGAACCTTATCTACCAATTGTTTTTTCCAGACCTTTTTTTTGGCATCTACCCGGCGATGAGCATACATTAAATTACTACGGTGGTTATAATAGATCAGGTGCATGGTTCCATCAGCGGCGATAATAAAGGAATTACCCATCCCGATCTCAAGGCCTACATCGATGAGGTCGGATTCCCATTGGTGTCCCAGTTTGGTAATATGACGAAAGTGTTTGAAATCCTGATCATAATAAACAATATGGGGGCGGCCCTTACTGTCTAGTTGTAGAGAGATATATTTGCCCACCGCGCCATCGCCATCAACAATACTTTTTTGCCAAACGTTCCCTTTTTTACCCGGGGCTCGATAGGCATAACGGAGATCGCCCAGATAAACATCGCAGTAAGCCAGGTGAATGGAACCATCTTTAGCCACCTCGATGGAAGGATACCAACCGGTATCAGGTTTTTTTCCTCCGCCGGTATCCAGCACATAATTCCCCCCTTTTCCAGGAAAGGGTCCCTGGACCGGGATTTTATCTTGGCAGGCGCAGAGAAATAAAGTTACCAAGATAGCAGATAGGTAAAAAATCTTGTTTGACATAATTTAACCTTTTTTTTTCCAGTGCCGGTAAAGTTGGTAAATTTCCCTGGAAAAGGGATCCAGCCGCTCGGCAAAAAAATGTTTGATTTTTCTATCTTTAATACGGTCAACCAGTTGAACAATCTCCTGGTAATTGTTTTTTAGTCTCAACTCTTCGATTTGTTTGGATAACTCCTGCATCTTTAGATATTTTTTCAAAACAAAATGGAAGCGTTTTTTCTGCTTAGGATGCATTTGGTTGATAAATTTATTTCGTTTATCCTCTTTTAGCCGGCAGATGATACTGGCAGCATCTTCTGGGTGTAAACTGGCCACCAGGGTAAAATCTTCTTCAGGATCAAGGTTTTTAAAAATATCTTCCCGTTTGGTGGCATCGAGTTTCATAAGGATGTCAACCGCTGTTTCAGTGGGCATTTTTAATAGTATTTCAATACATAATTTTGGGCCAAATTGGTTGATGATCCAGACAATACTACTATCATCTTTAGAAAACTGGTTGGCCATACAACCTGCTATGGCTGCCACTATCTCTCCGGGGATCTGATGCTTAAGCAAATAATATTCAATTCTGGCAGTGGTAAAGCGTAGTATATAGATCAGTTGCAGATCATCAAATTGCTCTATTTTTTGCAGAAACTGTTCCGGCGGTAATTGATCCCACTCATTTATACCGATGGGTGAGAAGAAGAAATCAGCAAATATTTCCCTCGGATTGTCCATGCAAATCTTCTGGAAGTTACAGTTGTCGCAGTCCTTCGGTGTGCCTAATGAACCACTCCATAATGGAAAAGCAGAGCAAAAGCGCTAAGACTCCCAGGGTACCGCTCTCTCCTATGGCCAGGGAAAGGTAGATCATGGCTGAGGAGCGGCAGGCCCATACCAAAGCATCATAGGGGCCGTCTTCCACTGGAATCGAAATGACGGTGTGACAGCTTTTAATAAACATGACAATGCCCAGCAAATAGAAAAAAATAAAACTGGTATCCAAAGTAGTGTGGGTTGGGAATAGTTTTAAGAAAAGAGGTTTGGTCAGCAGCAATCCGACAATTAAAGCCAGGGCCGGGTAAACCAGGGTATGGTAAGCCGCCCTTTCGGGACCGATTTTAACTGGCAGAGTAAAATAGCCGGCCTGGTGGTCGCCGATTACATCCTTAAAGTAACTTACCAGGGTAAAACCAGAAAAGGTGATAATAGCAATCGCTACTCCCAGCCATACTTTGGGCGGAAAATCCAACAGTTGTGACAAACTGGTGTATTCGCTTACCGAAACAGCGCCTAACAAGGTAGTGAACCCCATCAATATACCGCTCCAGATATGACCCAGGTGAGGAATTCCTTTGAATTTACTATAGGTAAAACTCACTATTCCGCCGACGGCGGCAACCACACAGCAAAGCCAGTTGACCACAAACAGAGCGGCAAAGATAATTGCCATCAAGGCTCCAACTACTATGATACCGGTTTTAAGCGGTAATTCACCGCTGGCCAAGGGTCTTTCCGGGGCATTGATTTTATCTGCTTCCAGATCAAAGAGATCATCCAGCATCTGGGCGGAGCCATAAGAGAAAAACAGGACGATAAAACTGACAATGGCTTTCCATAAGGGAGCCTCGTTGTAACCCAGCATTATGCCGGCCAGTCCGGCAGTGCCCGATAGAAAAAAGAAGTGGGGACGCAACGATGTAAAGATAAGCGAGGCCACAGCTGACGGATTGATGGCTTTTGGGCTTTTATTTAAAGAAGGTGAAACTGAGTTGGTCATAATTAATGGTCTCTTAAAGAGGTAGTCATGGCAAATAGATCCGGTTCGATAATTCACTAGGAGTATACTAAATATTTCCAGGCTTAAAGTCAATGAGGAAACTGTTCAGGTGCATTATTTGTCTGGTTATGGTATATTCTCCACCATGAAAGATAAAACCAATGTCCAAATCCGTAATTTTAGTATTATCGCCCATATCGATCACGGTAAATCAACTTTGGCTGACCGGCTTATTCAAAAGGCTGGACTAATATCTAAGAGGGAATTCAGGGACCAAATCCTGGACAACATGGATATCGAGCGGGAGCGGGGCATAACCATCAAAAGCCAGACCGTCTCTTTACCCTATCAGGGGCCCGATGGGCAGCAATACCAACTGAACCTAATCGATACACCCGGACATGTGGATTTTTCCTACGAAGTTTCCCGGGCTTTGGCTTCCTGCGAGGGCGTATTGCTGCTGGTGGATGCCTCCCAGGGGGTGGAGGCCCAGACCATGGCTAATTTCTATTCCGCTCTGGAACAGGATCTGGTGATTGTGCCGGTGATTAATAAGATAGATTTACCCTCGGCTGATATAGACAAGGTGAGGCAGCAGTTGGAGGTGGACCTGGGTCTGGACGGTGAGGAGGCAATACTTTGTTCTGCCAAAAAGGGCATTGGAATTGATGATGTGCTGAAAGCGGTAGTGGAAAAGATACCCTCGCCAAAAGGCTCCAACCAATCTCCTTTGGAGGCGTTGATCTTTGATGCCACCTACGATCCCTTTCGAGGGGCGGTGATAAGCTGCCGGGTATTTAATGGAGCCTTAAAGCCAGGCCAAATGATCCGAATGATCTCCACTGAGGCGGAGTACAAGGTGGAGGAGGTGGGAAGTTTTCGTCTGCATCGTCAAAAGGAGAAACAATTGATCTGCGGCCAGGTGGGCTACATAATTGCCGGGATTAAGGAAATTCAAAAGGCCCGCATGGGCGACACCATAACTCTGGCGGCAAATCCGGCCCCCGCGCCTTTGTCGGGCTTCAAATCGTCACAACCAGTGGTTTTTTCCTCTATATATCCCATTGTTTCTGAGGAGTACAAAGTGCTGGCCGATGCCCTGGAAAAATATAAACTCAATGATGCTGCTTTGGTAAGCCAAAAAGACTCATCAGCCGCCCTGGGACAGGGATTCAGGTGTGGTTTTTTAGGATTGCTCCACCTGGAGATAGTGCAGGAGAGGTTGAAAAGGGAATTTGACCGCTCTCTGATAATGACTCTGCCCAGTGTTCGTTACCAGTTTTTGCTAAAGGGAAAAGATACTCCCATAAAAGTGGATAATCCTCTCCACTACCCAGAGGTGGTGCAAATCGAGCAGTCCCTGGAACCTTTTGTCAAGGCCAAGATAATTACTCCAGAGGAGTTTATGGGACCGGTGATGAAATTGTGCCTGGACCGACGGGGAGAAAACATACGATATTTTTATTCTACCCGGGGGCGCATGGAGATAAACGTGGAATTACCTCTGGCCGAGATTATCTATGAATATTATGACCGTTTAAAGTCGGTTTCTAGAGGTTATGCTTCTTTTGACTATGATTTTTATGATTACCGGGCTGCGGATCTGGTAAAAGTGGATATCCTGATCAATGGAGAAAAGGTGGATGCCCTTTCTCTTATAACTCATAAGCAGTGGGCTCGTAAAAAAGCGCTGTTTATTTGTGAAAAATTGCGGCAGGAGATCCCGCGACAGATGTTTAAGGTCGCTGTTCAGGGCGCCATAGGCGGTCAAATAATTGCTCGCACCAATATCGCACCGTTGCGTAAAGATGTTACCGCCAAACTATATGGCGGCGATGTTACCCGAAAACGAAAATTGCTGGAGAAGCAGAAAAAGGGGAAGAAAAAGATGAGGAGCATCGGTAGAGTATTGGTGCCCCAAAAGGCTTTTGTGGCGGTGCTCAAGGGGGAAGGGCATGACTAAAAAGGCTATCCTGTTTGACCTGGACGGAACTCTGGTTAATTCTTTGGATGATATTACCAATATCCTTAATTATACGCTGGAAAAATTTAGTCCATCCGCCCAATTACCATTGAATCGAATTCAGGTAAAAAAAATGATCGGCCGGGGGGTGCGAAATCTGGTTGATGAGGCTTTGAAACTGCTGGAGACAGAGAACGCTTCTGAGCAGAAGTTAGAAGAGATGGAGGAGCATTTTCGTCACAATTACCGGGAAAACCTGGTAGTGTGCACCAGGTGCTATGATGGAGTGGTTGAGGTGCTGAAGCAACTAACCGCTGACAATGTGACCCTGGGGATTGTTACTAATAAACCGGGGGAGATGGCTCGGATTATTGCTGACAAATTGATGCCGGGTTTCTTTAAGGTGGTGCTGGGACCAGATGATGTGAAGGTTACCAAACCAGATCCTGCCATGATTTTTCGGGCTGAAGAGTTACTCCAGGCTTCTTCCGTGGCTTTGGTGGGTGATTCAGCCATCGATGTGGCTTCGGCTAAAAATGTGGGTATTAAATGTGTAGCAGTAACTTGGGGTCTGGGAGAAAATGAGGACCTATTTGGTTCTCATGTAATCCGGGTGGATACTCCCGAGCAGTTGCTAATAGAATGCCAGAAACTGCTCAGAATTCGGATGCATCCGGGCGCCTCCAAATTCTAATCTTCTCGGATGCATCCCGGCTAACTGACGCCAACTATGACCCCTTTAGGGGTGAAAAGTACAAAAAAATGGAGGCGCAGACCGGATTCGAACCGGTGGATGACGGTTTTGCAGACCGTTCCCTTAGCCACTTGGGTACTGCGCCCCTCAGAGGATACTAAAATAATATAGATTGATTTGATAGTCAAGGTAATTTTTTAGGGACCAAAAAATGCAAAAGAAAATAATATTGGTGTTTTTTTTGGGTTTATTAGGGCTTCTGGTTGGCGGAAAGAGATTGCCAGCCAAAGAACCGACGATTAAAGATCAAACTCAGTTTTTAAATACCCTGGTAACAAAACTGCAGGAACGATACGATACCTTAACCAGTTTCACTGCCGATTTCCAGCAAGAATATATCTCCAGTATTCACCAAGGTAAAAGACAACTTAAGGGCCGGATATGGTCGAAAAAACCGGGGATATTAAGGTGGATCTATACTGAACCGATTAAAAAATTTTTTTTAATAAAAAATAATACCATGATCTTAGGTTATCCCGAGGATGAACAGGTGGAGATTTTTTCCGATTTCAAAATGGAACAATACCCCGGTGCTTTGGCTTTTTTTCTGGGCCAGGGTAAGATAAAAGAACAATACCAGGTACAATTACTCGGTCAGTCAACTCAAAGCGTGCAATTGAAATTGAAGCCCAAAAAAGAGATGGGAACTCTTAAACATTTGCAGGTTATGGTCTCCCGGAAAGATCATTTTATCCATTCCATCAAGATTATCGACCGAATGGGCAATATCAACCAGGTAACTTTTTCGGCTCTGAAACTTAATCCTGCCATAGGCAAAGAGATTTTTGAATATAAGATTCCCCATGGTTACGAGGTGATAAAACATTGAACTCCTTTTATTTAGTTTCTTTGGGGTGTCCGAAAAATCGCGTGGACAGCGAGGTTATGGCCGGTTTGTTAGGCATAGATGGGTACAGTCTTACCACCTATCCAGAAGAAGCTGACATTATCATAGTCAATACCTGCGGCTTCCTGGAGGAGGCGGTGCAGGAGTCTTTGGAAACTGTTAAGGAGTTGAGCGTTTTTAAACAGCAGGGCCAATGTCAGTGTATAGTGGTGGCGGGCTGCCTGGTTCAGAGGTATAAAGATAGATTAAAGCAGCAATTGCCCGAAGCAGATCTGTTGGTAGGGACAGGGGAGTTTAATAATATTACCGAGATTATTGAACAGGGAAGAAAGAAGATTCCAAAATACAACGGTTCTTCTTTTCTATACGATCATACCACCCCCCGCCTGAATTCTATGCCCCCTTATACCGCTTATTTGAAAATAGCAGAAGGATGCTCCCGCCAATGTTCTTTTTGTTTGATCCCTTCTCTGCGTGGCCCTCTGCAAAGCAGAACTATAGATGACATTCTACTTGAGGCCAATAACCTAAAAAACTCGGGAGTAAAAGAGTTGAACCTGATATCTCAGGATCTTAGTTCTTTTGGTAGTGACCTCAAACCCAGAGTTAATCTGGAGGAGTTGCTTCGACAGTTGAGCCATCTGGATATCCCCTGGATACGATTGCTGTATAACTACCATACCGCTGTTTCTGAACCACTTTTAGGTCTAATAAGAGAGTGTTCCAATGTGGTTAACTACCTGGACATTCCCCTTCAGCATGTGAGTGACCCTATTCTTCGTTCTATGAAAAGAGGCGCCAGTAACAAGTCTATTCGTAATTTGTTGGCCCAAATAGACCAAATAATTCCTCAGGCGGTTTTACGGACCGCTTTGATTACCGGCTATCCTGGAGAAACCGAGCAGGATTTTCTGCAAATGGTTGATTTAATCGAGCAGGAGATTTTTGATCACCTGGTGGTATTCCCATACTCCAACGAAGATGGCAGTGAATCTGCCAAACTGGACCAGCAGATAGATCCAGAAACGGTTGAGGAACGCTATCACCATCTAATGGCGCTTCAACAGCAGGTTTCATTGAACAAAAATTTGGACAGGGTAGGGGAGAGTTTTCAGGTTTTGCTAGAAGATATAGGACTGGAAGAGGAGTTGACCATCTCGGAGGAGGGCTCAACTGATAAACAGGTTTATAACCTGTCTGCCAGCGGCCGGTATTTTGGCCAGGCCCCAGAAGTAGATGGGCAAGTAAAGTTAATAGGCAACTTTGAAAACTATCAACCCGGAGACTTTGTTCAAGCCAAGATAATCGATGCCCTATCCTATGATCTAATAGGGGAGTTATCCGTTATAGAATCTTTTAAAGACCCTGATTAAATATGCCTGATCTTTACTGCCACACATTTCGTTGATGGAATGCATAGCCAGCATGGGATTTCCGATATCCAAAGAGCGGATAGGTAGTTGGGTGGCGGACAATGGTCCAATAGTTGAACCGGCGGGCTCATCGGAACGGTTTACATATTGCTGGCAGGGGACTTTGGCCTCCTGGCACAACCTGGTGAAAACCGCGGCTGAGTCGCTGTCAGTGGTATATTTTTGGTTGGCGTTTATTTTGATTACTGGTCCCTGGTTAATAGCTGGTTTGTTGGTTGGATCGTGTTTCTCTGGCAAGTTGGGGTGCACAGCATGGGCCATGTCTGCCGAGATGATAAAGGAGTTGAAAATAGACTGCAAAAATTGATTTCGTTCTTTACCAAGACCCAACGCCACCCGTTCCAACACATGGGACAACAGCGGTGAATCAGCGCCTTGCTTAGAGGCGCTACCGACCTCTTCATTGTCAAAACAGGCCAAAACTTTGGTGCGGTCCGATTTCCCGGAAGCCAACATTGCCGACATTCCAGCGTGGGCCATAGCCAGGTTATCCAGGCGGCCGGTGACCACAAACTCCTCTTCCAGTCCCAGCAATTCACCTTTTTGATAGTGGTGAACAAATAGGTCGAAATCCAATATCTCCTCTTCCTTGACCGAGAGTTCTTTGGCTAGTAATTTTTTTATCAGCCCCTCTCCCGGGTAATTATCAGATACCAGACCTAAGATTGGCAACATATCTTTTTGTCTATTGAGTTCATATCCCTTGTTCAGGGTTTTATTCAAATGGATGGCAACATTGGGGATTATTACTTTTAATTTGGATAGGGAAACCAATCGTGAAGAGGGCTTCCAAAAGGATTTTGATTTGAGGCTTACTCTGCCGGCCAGAGAAAGCGGCCGGTCCAGCCAGGTGTTCAGTATGGGGCCACCGTATATCTCGGCGTTTAATTTGATATAGCCGTTTTCAACCATCTCCGGATTGGGCTTGACCCGTAAACAGGGGCTGTCTGTATGCGCGCCGATAATGGCAAAGCCCTTTTGCTCCACCTCTCCGTGCCCGATTTCCACCGCGATAATAGCTGAATCGTTAATGGTGATAAAGTATTTCCCCCCTTTTTCCAGGGACCAGTTTTCACCTGCAATTAACGAAGTGAAACCATGGTCCGCCAACCGCTCCTTAAGGGTATTTACCGCATGAAAAGAGGAGGGACTTTGATAAATGAAATTGATCAGGTCTTTAGCAGTTTTTATGGATTCTTTTTTGTTCATAATTTACTCCACATACTCCTATTTTACCTTTTACCTTTTTTACTAGTGTGCTGTACAGTGCACTAGTAGGACCGGTCCGGGACGCGAGAATTTGGAGGCGCACTAACTTAATACGGTAGGCATTTCCGGAGGACGCTGTTCTGCCAATTCCGTTCCGGTTTCACCCTGGGCCATGGTCAGTTCTTTGTCATTTTCCTGATCCTGATCAAATCCTTCCACTGCCATATTGAGTTTGTGATAGACTGGTAGACCAGTTCCAGCCGGGATTAACCTTCCCATAATAACATTCTCTTTCAAACCCAATAAGTTATCCACTTTGCCGGCAATAGCCGCTTCAGTCAATACTTTGGTGGTTTCCTGAAAAGAGGAGGCAGAGATAAAACTGTCGGTAGAGAGCGAGGCTTTGGTTATGCCCAACAGTAAAGATTCAGCCTCAGCCGGGTCACTGGCCTCTTCCATGCCCATTACCGCTTCGTTTATCTTTTTAAAATTTTGCTTTTCTACCTGGTCCTCCAAAAGTAAGTTGGTATCGCCTACATCGGTAATTTTTACCCGGCGCAACATCTGGCGGACAATAACTTCAATGTGTTTATCGTTGATTTTAACACCTTGCAGCCGGTAAACCTCCTGCACTTCATCCACCAGGTATTTGGCTAGTTCTTTTTCTCCCATAACCCGCAAAATATCGTGGGGATTGGATGAACCATCCATCAGGGGATCTCCGGTGCGGACAAAATCACCTTCTTGAACCCGGATATATTTTTGTTTGGAGATCAAATACTCTTTAGGCTCACCTATTTCCGGGGTTACAATGATCTTGCGTTTACCTTTGGTATCTTTGCCAAAGGATACAATCCCATCGATTTCAGTAATTTGGGCATGTTCCTTTGGTTTCCTGGCTTCAAAAAGTTCTGCCACTCGGGGAAGACCACCGGTAATATCCTTAGTTTTAGTAGTTTCCCGAGGTATTTTAGCTAAAACATCGCCAGCCTTGATAAATTCTTTGTCTTGCACCAGAATATTGGCGCCCACCGGGAGCAGATAAGATGCTTCAATTTCCCGGTTTTGCATATCTTTAAGGCTTAGTTTAAGGGTATTGCCATCTGCGTCTTTTACCGATAAGGTAGGACGCATATCGCTATCCTTAGAGGGTGCTATAACTTTTTGGGTCAAACCGGTAATAGGGTCGGTTTGCTCTTCCATGGTAAGACCGTCCAGGATATCTCCATAGGCTACGTATCCAGATACTTCAGTAATGATTACTGTGGAAAAAGGATCCCACTGGGCAATCATGGTATTAGTCTTTACCTTGCCTCCATCTGGGATCAAAATCTGAGCGCCGTAAACCACGGGGTATCTTTCTCTTTCACGGTTATGCTCGTCTAAAATGGTGATTTCACCATTGCGGTTCATAACCACCCAGATAGTCTGCTTTTGCGATCCTTCATCCAGGGCTATTTGTTTTGCCACCACATGCAAATTATCGTATTTTACAAATCCAGAGTAACGGTTTTCTAAAGTGCTCTGTTCCGCTCTTCCCTGGACAGCGCCACCAATATGGAAGGTACGCATGGTCAACTGAGTGCCTGGTTCACCAATGGATTGAGCGGCGATAACTCCCACCGCCTCACCAATGTTCACCTTGTGGCCTCGGGACAGGTCACGGCCATAGCATTGGGCGCAAATACCCCGTTCGGCCTGACAAGTTAAAACCGAGCGAATATGCACTCTTTCAATTCCTGATGCCTCGATTTTTTGGACGTGATCTTCGTCAATCTGTTGGTTGGCCTCCACAATAACTTCATTGGTATATGGTTCAACGATATCGTCTAATGCCGTTCGTCCCAGGATCCTTTCACCCATCGGCTGAATGATTTCACCACCTTCAACCAGGGAGGATAAGTAGATTCCATCCAAAGTTTCGCAGTCGAACTCAGTTACAGTGCAGTCTTGGGCCACATCTACCAGCCGGCGGGTAAGGTAACCGGAATTGGCTGTTTTCAATGCGGTATCAGCCAGACCTTTTCTGGCGCCGTGGGTGGAGATAAAATACTGGAGTACGGAAAGGCCTTCCCTGAAATTCGCGGTGATGGGCGTTTCGATGATTTCACCAGAAGGCTTCACCATCAAACCCCTCATTCCTGCCAACTGTTTTATCTGCTGAGCACTACCCCGGGCTCCTGAATCTGCCATAATAAAGATAGGGTTAAAAGAGGGGATAAGGTGCTCTTTTCCTTCATTATCTAACAGGATGTCCACCTCCAATTCGCGCATCATTTGAGCGGCAACATTATCAGTGGTTAGAGTCCAGTTATCGATCAATTTATTGTGTTTTTCACCATCGGTAATAATACCATCGGCATATTGCTGCTCAATATGTTTTATATCAGTGTAAGCCTGGTCTAATAACTCTTGTTTTTTAGAGGGAATGGTCATGTTGCTAATGGATATAGAGATACCGGCCCTGGTGGAATGGTAGAAACCAAGGGTGCGTAGTCTATCGGCCAGCAAAACCGTGGCCTTTTGGCCGCACTTACGATAACTACGGTCTATTAACTCAGCCAGAGCCCCTTTGTTCATAAC
>CAZTWC010000065.1:0-15491 GCA_964617105.1 uncultured Myxococcia bacterium | reverse complement strand
CTCGATGAAGCAGGAACTAAGCCGTGTACAGATTTGTACACATTTTAGAGAACGGGCTGTTAAAAAAACTTTGCTGCCAGTTTGATAAATCTCTCCACATCATCATCATCGATATCCAGGTGAGTTACCAGGCGGATGGTGTCTTTTTCCACGATCTCGGTCAACACGCCGTTCTCTTGCAGGGAAGCTAACCACTTATCCACCATCCCCTCTTCCTTTACCCGCACAAAAACTATATTTGTCTGCACCGCCTCTAAGTTCACCTCCAGGGTCGGTATTTGGGCCAGAAACTCCGCCATCTTTTTGGCTCGCCGATTATCCTCTACCAATCGGGCCCGGTTGTGCTCCAGTGCGTAGAGGGCTGCCGCCGCCAGTCCCCCCACCTGCCTCATGCCTCCACCCAGCATTTTTCGGATTCGCCGGGCTTCCAGGATAAAATCGGCGGGCCCGGCCAAGATAGAGCCAATGGGCGCACCTAGCCCCTTAGAGAAGCAAGCCATAACCGAATCGGTCCATTGAGTGAAGCTTTTTAGGGGGATATCTGTTTCCGCTGCGGCATTCCAAAGGCGGGCTCCGTCCAAGTGCAGTTTCAAACCGTGTTGGTGGGCCAGTTTGTAGGCAGATTCCAGATAATCTGGCGACAAGATGGCGCCGCTCCAGAAATTATGGGTATTTTCCAGGACCAAAAGAGTGGTGCGGGCCAGGTGAATATCTTCCGGAATCACCATCTCCGCCTCCAGCCTCTCCAGAGGAATTTTTCCCAGGTTGGAGGCCAGGGGCCGGGGCATAAGTCGACAGATCATGGCCAGTTGAGAAGTTTCAAAATTGTAGATGTGGCAACGATCCTCCAGAAGCACTCTCTCCCCCTCCCGGGTCCACAGTTTGCAGGCAATCACATTGCCCTGGGTCCCCGTGGGGACAAATATGGCCGCCTCTTTGCCAAAAAGTTGAGCGGTTTTCTCCTCCAACAATTTTACGGTTGGATCATCACCCAGCACATCATCGCCCAATTTTGCCGATGCCATCATCTCAATCATCGCTTTTGACGGCCTGGTTACAGTATCGGATCTAAAGTCAATTATTCCTTGATAAGACATGAATGGTTCCTCCAAATTTATCAAATGCGCCGTAAAATCCAGCCATCAATTATTTTACCACGCTGCTTTATTTTGAGTTAAAAAATATTTGGACAGGGGCAGGGGTGGGAGGCAACATCTTATCCACCAACAAAAAAAGGACTCAACCAAAACTGGCTAAGCCCTTGAAATAATGCTGGCTCGGGGACTAGGATTCGAACCTAGATAAGCAGATCCAGAGTCTACCGTATTGCCGTTATACGATCCCCGAATAATGTGGTATAAAACCCGATATCCCGGTGTCGGATACCGGAAACATAGCATAAGACGATTTAACGGTCAAGCTGATAAATACTTTGCCATTCGCTATAAAATAAACAACAAACTCAAAGAGGAAGGGTTAGGCTGGGCATCTGAAGGGATGAATGCCCAAAAGGCAATGAATAAGAGAAGTGAGTTGCGGGAAGCCTATAGAACCGGAGACGGTGCCCAAACCTTGGCTGAAACAAGAGAGTTGGTACTGCTACTGAAACCAAAGGCTCATGGGGACAATTTAATTTTTTTGGCAATAAAATTTTTCACACAGGGCCAGGAGCAATCGTAAATCTTAGCTATTGAGGCGATGCCAACCCCCTTATCCAGAAGAGACTTTATCTCTTTCTCTTTACCATCTAGTTTAGACTTTCCGGGTCCTTTAGGTCGGCCTAATTTTACCCCCAATTGTGCTGGTTTGCTAATCGTAAAATTCCGAATCTCTGATTTTCTAAATCCTGCTGGCCGGTTGATATTCGAAGATAACCAATGATTTTTTTATTTGACCTATTTTTAGCCATTTTAACCTCAAGATAGTTGTTCAATAAGCAAACCGACATTAAGGATTAAATATTATAATATATCAATACTTAAGTCAAGGTTTTCGTGTTGATATGATTGATGTTTTAACGACCGTTTATTTGTTGATAATATGAGATTTATGGAGAGGAGATGATCATTTACTGGCACTACGTGCAGAGATGGTGCTGATACTTGTGGACAACCTTACATTAAAAAATTTATCCGATTCGAGAACGGTCAGATTTTTGCGACTTTACATATTCAATCAGGACGTCATTGATCTGTGTTTGCCAGCTTTTTCCCTGGTTTTTAAAATAGTCAACAATTTCCTGATTCAACCGAATAGTAAGCTGTTTTTTCACCGGTAATTTTTGTGGCCCTCTAACCCTGGCAGGTATCTGGGGATGTAGTTTACCCACAGATTTTAATTTTTGCAGCATATCGTTTGAAAGAGGAGGTGACGCCACATCATCCCAATCTTTTTGACTTATGTGCTCAGGTTTTTTTTTCATAATAATCCTGCTCCCTTTTATTGGCCCGCCGGAGACTGATAATGCGTATATTATCATTCCGAAAAGCATAAACAAGAACATGAAGGCGGTTATTTATCAAACCTAAAGCCACCCACCTCTCTTCTTGATATTCGAACCGATCATCAACTGTTGCCAGGGCTGAAGACCAATCAAAATTTTCAGCCTCAGAAAAATCAACATTGTGCTTGGCTATATTTGCAATTCTTTTATTTTCGTCCCACTCATATTCCATATTAAATTGTAACTACATTTTGCTCATTTGTCAATCATATTGTAATTACAATAAAGATGGCACCTTATTGCATACAATTTAAAGAACATTTAATATACTCAAAAAAAGTGTTCTGGTCCAGTATAGGTACCCTGTTACTGTCAACCTTCCCCCCAATTCCCAGAAAAGGTGGGACTATAGTGGGACTAAACGACTTCAAGAAACCAAAAAGGGCTGGCAATTTCGCCAACCCTTTGTTATCATTCATTATGTGTTTTGCGGGGGAATCTGATCCAGAGTCTGCTGTCCTGCCGTTAGACGATCCCCGAATAATGTGGTATAAAACCCAAGATTCCGGAGTCAGATTCCGGAAACATAGCACAAGACGATTTAACGGTCAAGCTGATAAATACTATTCGATCTACTATAATATAAATCGGGGATAACTCTCCAAAAAACGGCCGAACAAATGAAACTGCCAGTGGGGGCTTTTTAGCCTTTGACAAACCAGTCAGATACAACTGATGATTGACAGGGCACTAGTTATTGTTTTATATGTATAGACTTCGTTAAATTAGATATCATAATATTGGACGTTAAAAAAGAAAATAGGGTGCGGGTATTACAGAACATTTGTCGTTAATGGTAATAATAACCGCTATAGAAACAATAATTATATGACACAGTAGGACAAGGGAGATTAATTTAATGGAAGACTCAAAAGCACCAGATTTTTTAGAAAAATTTTATCTTGACTGCGGCTTTGCTACCAGGACACTTCATTCTGGTGAACACATTGGCCAGCCCCAACAGACTTCTCACTCTGGGGCCATTTATCAAACATCAACTTTTGTTTTTCAAAGTGCACAGGAGGGGGCTGATATTTTTGCCGGCAAACAACCCGGATATGTTTATACCCGCCTGGGCAACCCGACCGTTTTACTTCTGGAGGCCAAAATGAACGCTCTGGAAGGAAAAGAGGTAAAGATTGCCAATCCCGATATTTGTGTTTCCTCAATGGCATTTTCCTCTGGTATGTCGGCTATAAGTTCAACCATTTTGGCCATATGCAGTCAGGGTGATACCCTGATTATGGGAGATGTTGTTTATGGTGCGACAGAGCATCTATCTCAAACAATTTTATCCCGTTTAGGAATCAATGTAATAGAAGTAGATACCTCCGATCTAAAGGCGGTGGAAAAAGTGGTAGAGGCTAATCCCGGTGCCAGGGCAATTCTGTTTGAAACACCAACCAATCCCATGCTGACCATCACGGACATTCCTGCCCTGGTGAAAATCGTAAAAAATGTTAATGCCAATATGAAAGTAATTGTGGATAATACTTTTGCTACCCCATATCTTCAACGACCGCTCTCCATGGGTGCCGATGTAGTGATCCATTCTACCACCAAGTATCTTGGCGGCCATGGAACGGTGGTTGGCGGAATTATGACCACCATTGATGATGAGATTAAAGCAAATACCTACAATGCACTAAAAGATGTGGGTACTTCTCCCAGTCCCTTTGATTGTTGGCTGGTAAACATGGGACTCAAAACTTTGCCTGTTCGCATGGATAAACACTGTGCTAATGCTATCGCTATCGCTCAATATTTGGAGAATCATCCCCAAGTGGAGCGGGTTTATTATCCTGGTTTAGAGAGTAATCGCGATTATCAATTGGCTAAACGTCAAATGGCAAATTTTGGCGGAATGGTCTCTTTTGATGTTAAAGGCGGTATCGAAGCAGGTCGGAAGTTGATGGACAACATCAAGATCTTTACCCTGGCGGTATCGCTTGGTTGCGTAGATTCTCTAATTCAACACCCAGCCTCAATGACCCATGCCTGTGTTCCCAAGGATAAACGGGAGAAAGCCGGAGTAACCGATGGTTTGGTACGTATCTCAGTGGGAATCGAAGATGAGAGCGATCTAATCAGGGCACTAGACAAAGTTCTGGCAAGTATTTGATTCTGATAAATTACTTTTTCGGAAAAACTTAAACCAACCCTGCTAAAAATTTTATTGCCGGGATTTGATGTATATTATCTTTGTCAACAACATCTTGTTGGCCGTTAAGGTCTACCTGAAAAGCGGACGCCTGAGGAAAACGTTGTTTTAGATAGCGGAGTGACCGGGTTGAATCCCGGCGTGATGTTTTGCATTCAATCAACTGAATTGGAGTATTGTCTTCCATGATCACAAAGTCCACTTCCCGGCGTTCCACATCGCGAAAATAGCGGAGTTCCATCTCCCTGCCTTCGGTATCCTGAAGAAAATGACACCATTTGAGGAGATGGCAGGCCACCAGGTTTTCAAAGCGCGCCCCCGGATCAGAAATTACCGTCCAATCAGCATGGTAATGTTTTGCCTCTTTTTTAACGGCTCTTATGAGTGGGCTGCCAAATGGATAGACCCTAAAGATCATATAAAGATTTTCAAGAATCTGAATCCATCGGGCCACGGTTTGGTGGGCTACCTGGAGGTCTTCGCGAAGATTGTTGATAGACAATGGAGAACCAACCAAATCTGGAAGCCTGAGGACAAGTTGCTGGACCAGTGCGATATCTTTGACTTTTTCCAGGTCTTGCAATTCATCGCCAATCAGCCGGGTGCGGTATTCGCGGCTCCACCGTTTTGTCTCCCTTTCCGAGGCCAGGCAAAATGGTTGGGGAAAACCGCTGAAAGTTAGCAGGTCTTTAAGGTCAGAGATAGATTGTCCACCAATTTCGGCAAATGAGAGTGGATGGAGCCGATAAAAATGATACCTGCCCTGAAGCGAGTCACCGCCATGGCGATAATGATCGAGTTTGGCACTTCCGGTAACCAGGATTTGTAAGTCATCACCCCGTTTATCGTAAAGGCCTTTGACTGCCTGGCGCCAACGGGTGTATTTGTGAATTTCGTCCAATACCAGCAAACCCCGGCCGGCGGGAAAACTCTCCCTGATGATTTTTTCTCTGTCCCGGCCAGAATCCCAGTTTAAATATCTTGCTTTAATACTTTGATTAAATGTTCTCAGTAACTTTTTGGCTAGGGTTGTTTTGCCACTTTGTCTTGAGCCAGCCAAAAAAACCATTTTTTTGGCCAAGTCATTGGTAATCACCGATTCACTATAGCGAGTTAACTCATTCATTTTTAACCATACTTAAAAAATCCAGCTGACATTTTTAAGTTAACTGTAAAGCACCAACGAATATTTGGCAAGTATTTCCTTGTACCTCCCAAAAACCCATCCGACTCACAGATGTAGGACATTTCCTAACATCGAGTGTCAGTTTTTCCTTCCAGATTGAACGATTCTATTGTAATATATAATACACTTTTTGGTTTTTTTTCCAAGAGTTTCACCAACAATTATGATTAATATTCTGGACAATAACAAAATGTTATGGCTAATAGTGGCCATAGTATTGATTTTTACTGCCTGCGGCCCGGAATATCCCCAAAAAACCCCTCCAAAAGTCCGCAATGGTATTCTCGACCTCAGCCAGTGGAATTTCCAGCAGGATGGTACAGTCAAACTGGATGGCCAATGGGAGTTCTATTGGCGGCAACTTTTATCTCCCCGGGATTTTACCGCCCCAATCTCCTCAGAAGGATTAGACTATTTCAAAGTACCCGAGATTTGGAATGACGCACAATGGCGCGATAAAGCCCTGCCCCATGAAGGGTTCGGCACCTACCGGTTGACTGTTGTTTTGAACGGCTCTCCAAAGATATTTGCCGTTAAAACGGGTGAAATATATACTGCTTATAAAATATGGATAAATGGCAAGCCCATCTTCTCCAGTGGCAAGGTGGGTAAGAGCGAAAAGGAGTCGACACCAAAGTATTCTCCCAATGTGACCTCCTTTGCGTTAAAACAGACAAAAGTGGAATTGATACTGCAGGTGACCAATTTTGCCCACAAAGACGGCGGTGTCCGTGATTCAATTGAGTTTGGTCTGTCCTCCCAGTTGCATCAACAACGGGAACTCTCCCTGGTATTAAATTTTATCCTATTTGGTGCCATCCTGATAATGGCCTTTTACCATTTTGCCCTCTTTCTTTTACGGCGGGACGATGCCTCTAACCTGCTGTTTGGCCTTTTCTGCTTAATAATCGCCTTGCGGATTCCCGCTACTGGCGATGTTTATTTTTCCACCCTGTTCCCCAGTCTTACTTGGCGGCTCAATGTGACCATTATCGTGCTGGGATACTATCTAGCCCTGCCAGTGTTTACTACCTTTATCTACAAACTTTATCCCCGGGAGTTTTCCCTCTCTGTGCTCAGATTTTTTCAAGTTATTGGGGCTATATTCAGTTTGATTGTCCTGGTCACGCCCCCGAAAATATTCTGTCAGACTGAACTCTTTTACCAGTTGATCATCCTTTTTGCTGTTATCTATTTAGTTATGGTTTTAGTCAAAGGAGTTATCAATAAAAGAGACGGCGCTATCTGGGTAATTGGCGGTCTTTTAGTGCTGATATCCACTATTATCAATGATATTCTTTATGCCCAGCACTTTTTTATTACCGGTTATCAGAGTCTGCTCCAGTATGGCCTCTTTGTGTTTATTTTTGTCCAATCCTATATTATTTCCCAACGGTTTTCCAAATCTTTTGCCGCTGTCAAAGCGATGGCAGAAGAAATTAAAATAAAGGAGGAGAACTATCGCAGAATATTTGAGGAGGCATTTGAAGGGATCTATCAGGTTAATAACGAAGGGAAGATTCTAACCGCCAATCCCGCCTTTATCAAACTCCTTGGTTATAAATCAAAAGCGGACATAATGGCTGCTCAGATTCCTATGGTCAGACATTACCATTTTAAAAAAGATGCTATTTCTATTCTAAAGACTCTTGAGGAGCAGGGCGAGATTAACCAACTTGAGGTTCAAATTGATAAAATTGATGGAACAGTGTTTTGGGCCACCATAAGCGCCAGATTGATTAAAGAGATTTCCGGCCAGAAAACCTATGAAGGAACCATGGTGGATATTACTGAGAGAAAGGAGAAAGAGCGGGCCATCATTGCCAAAGAGGCGGCAGAAGCCAAGGTGAAAGTAAAGAGTGATTTTTTGGCTAACATGAGCCATGAGATCCGCACGCCCATGAATGCCATTGTAGGTTTGACCGAACTTACTCTGAAAACTGATTTGACTTCTGAGCAGGCCGATTTTTTGGACAAGGTATTGGGGGCGGCGAATTCGTTGCTTGGAATTATCAACGACATTTTAGACATTTCCAAAATAGAGGCCGGGAAGCTGCTGATAGAGCATATACCCTTCAATCTGGAGGAGACTTTTTCCAGTTTGGCCGATTTGATTACCCTGCGGGCCCACCAGAAAGGGATTGAGTTCCTCTATCATATCGAGGACGCTGTTCCACTATGTCTGCAGGGAGACCCGCTGCGGTTGGGACAGGTGCTGATTAATCTGACCAACAATGCCATCAAGTTCACGGCAAAAGGTGAAGTGGTGATCAAGGTGGAATTGTTCTCTGAGCAGGAAAAAAGTGATCCCTCCCTTCGAAAATTGAAACTGCTATTTTCTGTAAAAGACATGGGTTCCGGTATCCCCAAAGAACAAATGGGCAAGGTATTTCAATCCTTTAGTCAGGCTGATAGTTCAACTACACGGAAGTACGGCGGCACCGGTCTGGGTTTGGCTATATGTAAGAGCCTGGTTGAAAAGATGGGTGGAAATATTTGGGTGGAAAGCGAAGTGGGGGAAGGGAGTTGTTTTTACTTTTCAGTTATTTTGGGAGTTGATGATAATCATTTGGAAGGGTTGATTATACCTGACCAGATTAAAAAACTTCACCCATTGATCGTTGAGGGAAATAACTCAGCCAGAATAATTCTAAAGAGTATTTTATCCTCCTTGTCCATAGAGGCGGATGAGAGGTCATCCATTGAAGAAGTTAGGAGAGAACTTGAACAGAATCGATACGATTTGATTTTTATTGACTACCAGAGGGATAATAATGATGGAATAGAAACTAAAATTGTCATGAACAAATTAAAACTGCTAAATATTCCCATCGTAATTATCTGTTCACCCTACGAACAGGAGCAGATTCAGGCTGAAACAGAGGATAGTATTCGCCAGTTATTTTTAGCAAAACCCTTTAGTTCTTCCATGGTAATCAATACGTTATTTGAGGCGGTAAACTACGAGATCGATGGGGCAGTTGGTCCGCAGGCACAAAAATCGACCTCAAAGAACATAGAGGAAATTCCCTTGTTTTACTTTAAAAACAAAAAAGTGCTCCTGGTGGAAGATGACAAAATCAATCAACTGGTGGCCACTGAGTTTCTGAAGCAGGCCTGTTTTAAGATTACTGTTGCAGCCGATGGCCGACAGGCTATAGAGGCTTTAAAGGAGCAGGATTTTGATCTGATTTTAATGGATATTGAAATGCCGGAAATGGATGGTTTAGAGGTTACAAAAATTATCAGGTCTGAACCTCGCTATCAAGATGTTCCCATAATCGCTATGACCGCCCATGCCATGGCTGAGCACCGGGAGAAGAGCCTGAAGGCCGGTATGAATGATCATATCAACAAGCCATTTTCAGAAAACGTACTCTTTTCCACCTTGAAAAAATGGATAAAACAGGAGCCTACAAATGCGGAGATAACTGATCCGCAAATGAAAACGGAGTTGACCGGGGAGCAGTTACCAGCGGTGCTGGCGAACAGGGCTATTAAAAATATTGGCGGCGACCAGGAGTTATACATGGAACTCGTTGCCAATTTCCTTGATTGTTACCAGAATGTTTTTACAGAGATAACGGCCAATAAAGATGGTAACTTTAGGCAGGCCCAGCGGCTTTCCCATTCCATGAGAAGTTCGGCAATCTATATTGGCGCTGAAAAATTGGCCGACCTGGCCACCAGCCTGGAGTCTGAACTCAAAAATGGTGAGAGTGATAAATTGTCTCTGCTTCTAGAGCAATTCAAAGGAGAATTGGATTTGGTCTTCAGTTCCCTGAGAAAACTTCAGCATAACTATTCGGGATAGAGGGATAGGAAATGGAGGGGAAATTTACCGATTCTGGAAGGCCGGAGGTCAAACCCATTTTCCGCTGGGTGTTGACTACCATTTCAGCCGGACAGAGTGTGAATCGAGTCGAGCCATTTCAACAACCCTGGGGGTGTGATAAAATCTATCTGTGTTCCTCCATATTCTGCCTGCATGTCCAGAGATAGGTTTACGATGGCAAGTTTCAAGGGTTTATAGGCTTTGACAAAACTGGTTGCCGATTTACTCAACCTGGTTTTTGTTAATTTACTTGCCTTGGCTTCTATGCCTATTAACTGATTGGCAAATTCAATGATAAAATCGACTTCCGCTCCTGATTTGCTGCGCCAATATTTAATTGTAGCCTGAAAGGGCAAGGCTTTGTATATTTCGCTAAAAAGCCAATTTTCAAAAAGTGGTCCCCGGTCTGTCCTCAAATCTATGTTCGTTGAAAAACTATTCAAAAGCTGATTCCGAATACCATTGTCAATAAAGAATATTTTTGGAGCGCCGGTTATTTCATGGCGTTTACCACCGACAAAAGGTCTGAGCCTTTTTATGATATGACTTTCCTCCATTATCTCGATGTAGGCATTGACTGAACCCACATTGACATTACAGTGCGCGGCTAATTCCGAAACATTTATCAAATTGCCTATTTGACCTGCCAACAGAGTCATAAGTTTTCGAAAGGCATCGATTCTTTTAATTTTAAAAATATCGGATGCATCTCTTAATATTAGCGCCTCGACCAGGTCACTCAATATGATCTTTTTGTCCTCTATTTTTTTTTCTAAATATACTGAAGGATAGGAACCGATTATCAATTGATGACCGACTATCTCATTACAAACTTCTTTCATGGCCAGATCATTTGAAGGCTGAATATCGTCAAGCAGTTCCTGCAAGGAAAAGGGTAGAAGCATTCTGCGGATTGCCCGGCCCGCCAGGGACTCCCTTGTTTTGCTCCTTAAATGAAAAGAGGAAGAACCAGTAACGATAATAGGTAAATTAAACCTGGCATCCACCATCATTTTCACGAATAATCCTGCCTCTTCCAGGTGCTGGATTTCGTCAATAAAAATAGCCTTTATAAAAGGAAAATCTGAACGAATAAGAGAAATCATTTCTATTGCTGAAACGCATCCTGTTTTTAACAATGGATCTTCCATGTTGAAAAAAAGGAGATTGGGGAAAAATGGTTTCAAAAGATGCCAGGCGATAGTGGATTTGCCCGATTGACGCGGTCCGATAATGACCAAGGCTTGTTTTGAAGAAATTTTTACTCGATCGAGTTGCCTGGGGATGTATTTCTCCGGCAAGAAAGGAGAAATATATTTTTGATAGGCATCTGGTTTAACTATCCAGGGATTGAATCTAAGCAGTCTATTATTGATTTCTGACAATAAAGCAACCATGCATAACAATTATCATGGTTATTATTGATTGTCAATCAAAATTAGCAACAATGACCATATGCGACCCAATCTGGAAAGCGGGAATCTCAAATATTACAGATCTGAGATCATTTTTCAGAGCCATCTTTTGATTTCTACAACAATTGACAATTCAAACACTCATTGCTAATATCCAGTGTTGGTATTTTATAAATCAGAAGGCAATTTCGGGTGAAATGCCTTTAAATTTCGGGAACTGGTGTTTATGTCGAACCAGGTAGGTTTCAGACGAAATATGGGCCTGTTTATGGCAGTGATGATAGGCATCGGTGCCACTATGGGACCGGGGATTTTTGCCCTACCCGGTGAATTGGCGGAAATGGTTGGCCCCTTAGGTATTCTAGTTTATCTAGCCATGGGATTTATGACTATTTTTACCGCTTTGAATTATAGTGAACTTGGAGCGGCTATTCCCCTGGCTGGTGGCGGTTATTCCTTTGTTAGTAGGACTATGAGCCGCCCGGTGGCCTTTTTTACAGGCTGGTTTTTTTGGATTGGCAATACCCTGGCCTGCGCTATGTACGCGCTTATCTTTGCCTTAACCATCCGTACCTATTTTCTACCAAACGCCAATATTGCTATTATAACCTGTATTACCACCTTAGTTTTTACTCTGGTCAACTTTTGGGGTATGAAGAAAGCAATTATCATCATCACGGTAATGAACCTGATAGAGCTGGCCGTGCTTCTAGGAGTGGCCCTTCTTGGCTTAACCGATATTGAACCAGCCAATCTAGAGCCTCTGGCGCCTATGGGCTGGAAACCTTTTATCCCGGCCATGGCGCTTATCTATATTTCCTATGTAGGATTTGAGTTGATTTCCAATGCCTCCGAAGAAATCATTGCCCCGGCTAAAACCATCCCGCGCGCTATTCTGATCACCTTAGGCATCAGCACGGTATTCTACGTTCTTGTAGTAGGCGTGATGATGGGGGTTACTAACTATAAAGACCTGGCCCATAGCGAAATTCCCTTTATTCATACCGCCGATCAATTATTCGGTCCCTGGGGCCGCTGGGCCGGCATTACCGCAACTATTATGGCTAGCCTCTCCGCTTTCAGTGTTACCCTGGGCGCCAGCGCCCGTATCCTCTTCGCCCTAGGTCGAGATCGACATTTCCCCGGTTTTTTAGCCAGATTACATCCAAGATTCCAGACACCCCATATTGCCCTTATTATCTGTTCGCTTATCGTGGTTGTCTTCAGTGCCACAGGTATTGTAAAATTTGTAGCATCACTTAGTGATTTCGGCTATTTGATGGGGCTTGGAATTATCAATTACGCCGTCATTCCTCTTCACAAACGCATGCCCAATCTAAGGCGTCCCTATCAATGCAGATTTTTTCCCTTAATCCCAATTTTAGGCGTCACAACTACCTGGATATTTGTGCCAGCCTTAGAATTTAGGTCGTTTATTTTGGGTGGAATACTTACTGTTGTTGGCGGCGCAATCTATTTAATCAGGCCTGACAATAGGGCTGAAATTTCTAAATTACCAGGTTTATTTATCCAAAAAATTAAATGGCTGATATACAGACTCGGGAGGAAATGTATGCAAGTGCTTATCATAAGCGGAAAAAGACAGGGGCAAAATATTGCCAATCGGCTGGTGGCCAAAGACAAGTACCGGATGATGTTTCGTTCTGCAGAACATCAGGTAACCTTTATTGAGGACGAAGAAGCGCTCTGTCAGGAATTGGAGCAGCACTACAATGTACCAATTTATCAAGGCGACGGCACTAAAAAAGAATTGTTAGAGCAGGTTGGCCTGGATAATATAGACGTTGTCATCGCAGCCTACGATGACGATGGCCGGAACGTAATTGCTGCTCTTCAGGCCAGGCAATTGGGACACAAAAAAGTGTTCGCCATTGTCCAGGAACCAGAATACACAGAATTGCTCGAGCAAAATAACGTAGTGGCTATAAGCGCTCCCTGGGCCACAGCGACCATGGTCGAAAATCTGCTCGATCGCCCAGGTTTAGCCCAACTCTATGAATTTGGTTTGGGAGCCGCCAGTCTTTTGGACGTAACAGTGCCAGAAAAAGCCCAGGTTTCTGGTCAATTGATCCGCAACCTCGATATTCCTAAAGAGTGTGTAATTGCCGCTATCATCAGGGAAAATAAATTTGTAGTCCCCCGCGGGCATACTAAAATCGAGACAGACGATCGGGTAATTTTTATTGGCCCAGCCGCTGTCATCAGAAAAGCAAACGACCTCTTTATCCTAACAAATTAGGGGTGGTTTATTGGATGGATACTAATATTTTAACTAATAGCGGGATTGCGAATGTTATTCAGGGTAATCGGTAAAAAAGAGTTTGGTGTTCTTATTAATATCCTCATCGAGTCTATTGAGGTTATCGCTCCCAGGAAAGTTGGCCAGAATGTAGATGGCCAGCCAATCCATCAATTTCTCCCTATTCTGGATAAAAGTCAGATAGACCTGGAGTATGAAACCACCGAGTACTCGGCCAAAACCTATTTCCTCCCTTTTAATGAAAAACTATCTACTTTCAAGTATACTGATAACAGTTGGGAACAAGATATCCGTTACCGCATTCAACCAAGGGTGATGCTGGGTCTCCATACTTGTGATATTGCCGCTTTGCTGAAACTGGACAAAGTCTTTGCCAAAGATTTTTATCCAAATCCCTATTATCTTTCCAGAAGAAAAAACACTTTTACCATTGGAATTAGCGATTCGCCCTGCTCATCCGGATTTTGTCGGGCAGTTGGTGCAGATACTCTAACCCATGGTTTTGATCTCTATCTAACCGACTTGCAAGATCGATATTTTGTAAAAATAGGCTCAGAACGAGGGTTTAATCTCCTCAAACAGGTAGAAACTCTTGAAGTTACCGACCAGGACAGCCAGGATTACGTCGAAGTTCTAAATAAGTTTGAGAAGGATTACCAAAATATTGTTAACCTGGAGGAGTTACCAATCCTTCTGGATCTGGAATTTGAGTCGGAAGACTGGAAAAAATGGGGCGATAAATGCCTCAGTTGCGGCAGCTGCTCCATGGTGTGTCCCACTTGCTATTGCTATGGTGTACAGGAAGAAGTAGCCATGGATCACTCGGCTAGTACCAAAGTAAAAAAATTGTACTCATGCAATATCCTTGATTTTGCATCAGTGGCGGGTGACCACAATTTTCGCCCCAACCAGGCCACCAGGCTGAAATACAGGTTCTATCACCAACACCGCGGTTTTGTAGAAAGTTTTGGGGAGCCTATGTGCGTTGGCTGCAACCGGTGCGGTAAAGTATGCCTGGCTGGAATAAACCCGGTGGATGTAATCAAGGATCTTAAGAAAGATCAGGGAACTCCTGCCAAATGGAGGGTCGGCTATGAACGTTAATAGAATTCTTCGACCATACGACATTACCAGAGAGACCGAGATGCAGCTGCCTTTGGATTACAACCGCCGCAGCAGGTTGTCCCATATGGATAAGGTTTTTAAGGCCGAGATCACCAACATAGTTCACCTGACAAAGATGGAAAAACTTTTCCTGATTCGCATTATCGACCAGGAGGAGAGAGAGCGTTTTAGCTTTTTACCCGGACAGTTTGTTATGCTGGAAGTGCCTGGATATGGAGAAATTCCCATCTCTATCTCCAGTTCCCCATCAGCCCGCGGTTATCTGGAGTTGTGTATTCGTAAGGCCGGGGTGGTTACCGGTGCTCTCCACAAGGCTCGTCGTGGAGCAAAAGTTGGAATCCGGGGGCCTTTTGGAACCAGTTTTCCCATGGAGAGGATGAAGGGCAGCAGTGTTTTGCTGATTGCCGGCGGACTGGGATTGGCTCCTCTGCGAGCGCCGCTTTCCTACGTGATAGAAAACCGTTCCGAATTCGATAGAGTGTATATTATTTATGGCGCCAGACGGCCGGACCAACTCCTTTTTGATTACCAATATGAGGAGTGGCGGCGTATCGATGACATTAACCTTAAAGTGATAGTGGATGAGCCTGATCAGGCATGGAATGGGCCGGTGGGCAGAATTACCCAACTGCTGAATGATGTTAAAGTAAATGCGGAAAAAAACTATGCTATTGTTTGCGGCCCGCCGGTGATGTTTAAATTTGTCTGTGACCGTCTTTACCAGATGGGGACACCAATGCAGCGGATGTTTGTGTCTCTGGAGCGGCGGATGCATTGCGGTATGGGAAAATGCTGCCGTTGCAATATTGGCTCCACCTATACCTGTATTGATGGACCGGTCTTTGATTACTGGAACGTGTTAAACCTCAAAGAGGCTATTTGATTTAAGTGCTCGTTAAATAAGAGAGGACAGTAGATGAAATATCTGGGCTTTGTGCCTGATAAACCAAAGGTAGCGGTTTTTGATTTTACCTGTTGCGAGGGC
>CAZTWC010000064.1:0-15720 GCA_964617105.1 uncultured Myxococcia bacterium | reverse complement strand
AACGAAATTGGCTGCGGGATATCACTGTAAGGTATAATTGGATCCCCCTGATAACCAGTTCCAGCACTATCTGGTTCCTGATAACGCTTCTTTTTTTGGTAAGTTATTTGAAAAAACGGCAACAGAGCAAAGAGAAAAGAGCCAAAATGGAATTGGAGGAGCAACTGCTGTCATTATATAAAGAAAAGGATGATTTCAATAGCGCAGACCATGACGACAATTCCAATAATGACGACAAGTTGCCACCAAATATGATGCCGCCTTCAGATACCATACATTAGTTAGTTCCTGTCCGACAGGAACTAGTTAGTGCATCTTCATCCCCTGACTTCCACCAGCCCCGCCGCTGATATTTCCCAGACCAGCAAGGTTTAATTGCCATAAAAACCGGTAGCAATTGTCACCTGATCCACAGGCCTTGTTGATATTGGGTGTCATAGACAAAGCCAGAGAGGTTGACCAACACCGGCAGGAAGATTTGTAGCGCAGGCCTCCTGACTGAGATAATATCCGCTGCTTTACCTGGTCCTGCAGAGAAACCTGGGCCGAATAAAACAGGGTTAGTCCATACCCAACGGTCAAGACCGGCCTTATTGCCAATTCGTGGGTATAGGGAATTTTACTATTCACCTCACTGTTTTTACTCTTGTAACCAAAAAGCCACTGCCAATTTCGATAATAACGTCCACTTCCGCCCTCAAGCAAATAAAGATAGTTGAGGTTTACACGAAGCGGCAAAAGCCTGAAGGCTATTTTCCCACCCATCTCACTTAAAGCCTCTTCATTCCAGTCAAAAGAGGAATATAAAAAGAGATCTGCTAAAGAAAGGGGCATTTTGAGCCAGGTTTCCAACTCTCCCCACTGTTTTTCCGCCTCTTTTGGAGGTAAGTTATAACCCTGAGCCAGATATAGGGTTAAAAATGAAGTAATTGGCCCGGAATCATCTCTTTTAAAAAGTATCTGTTTGAAAAAGAAACGCAATTGATTCGCGCCCTGGGGATGGTGGTACAGATCAAAATAGTTATCTTTGGAAACATTAAAAGTGTTGAAAGGATCAGGGATATATAAATACTCCAGCCCCGATATTATGGAGTGTTTTATCCGCCGGCCTCTCTTTAAATGAAAAACTCGGGATAGTTGAGTTTCCAAGGTTATCTTACCCGAAAAAAAGCCCTGGCGGCCTTTGGTATCAGGGTTAGTATTGCTGTGCAGAAACTGGTGAGCATAGCTGATATCCAGCAGACAGGCGGCCCAGTGCCAGACCGGCAAAGCAGCGTTGAGATCGGTTTGAACATGCAAACGGCTCATCTGCAGAAGAATCTCGTCAGCATCAAAAATATCATTCTCTAAGCTTTTTGGGTCAACTGAATTCTTCCCAGTCTGGGGTGATATCAATTGCCCATCCAGAAAAGGATCGGTTGATATAGGGGTAAAATGGTCGAAACGGCTCAATATCCGTCCGGCCACCAAAGGATATTGGTTTATTGTAAAACGCCGCCATATATGCATTGCTGGCAAATGATGCATCGTCTGCTGGCGGTGCTTTCGGCTGAAAAGACTGTAATCTTTCCCATCAGATAAAGCCAAATTTTGAATATAGTTAAGCCGCACCCCACCTCCATGACTGTGGTAATCCCAGAGCCAGGTAGCCCTGGAAATCCGGTAACGAGTAACCTTAATTGTCAGGTCAGGCGATAGGTGAGCCGGCAGCAGTCTATCAGAAACCAAATCTATTTTGGTAAAAAACTGGTGATGGGATAAAAGCCAGACCTGGTGCATGTCAAACAACCAACGCCGGCTATCCTGCCGTTTGGCCAGCAAAGGTTCAGCAAAGGTATTGAAATTGATATTTCCCCACCAGGTTTGGTGGGGCCTGAACCTGAGTTCCAAACCCCACCAATGGCGCCTATCAGCCAGGTGGGGTTTATCCGATTCTTGATTTTGAAACAGATTTAAGTAGCCATGTTGCAAAGTGAGATCAG
The DNA here is from genome assembly GCA_964617105.1 of uncultured Myxococcia bacterium. Taxonomy (GTDB): domain Bacteria; phylum CAZTWC01; class CAZTWC01; order CAZTWC01; family CAZTWC01; genus CAZTWC01. Next base: position 13,738 of record CAZTWC010000064.1, on the reverse strand, counting down.
CACTTCTTCCCAGGGTGATAAACAGGGCATTTTTAAGAATAAAATTGTGACGGGAGGAGTATTCAAATCTGGGCCACAAAAGACCGGTTTTTCGATGCTGCAGGGAAAACTGTAGATAGGGTAAAGGCAGCAGGGGAATTCCCTTGACCTTGATAATTGGCAGCCACAACCTGGCCTCCTGGTCAATTTCAATATCGCCCTTATACACATACAGGCTCCAACTGGGCTGTTCCTGGCCTCCACAATCACAGGGAGTATAGTTTCCTCTTTCCAACTTGTACAATTGCCCCTCTACCTCCAGGTGACGAGCATCAATAGATATCTCATTGCGACAGCAGCCAAAAGACTCGGCCGGTGATAAAAGACTCGGCAATGGTTTGGTCTTTAAACGCATTTGAACGAAGTCAAGTAAACTGCGCATCCCTTTCAGGCGTAATTGTAAGCGGCGGCACTTAATAACCCGGCGTTGGCGGACAATATAAGTTTCCAAGTCGGTTAAGATCAATTTCTTCTTGGTATCCATGGAAACAGCCGGAGCAAACAGGCTTAAATCATTAAAATTGATTCTCACATCCCCGGTTAGATACACCATATCCCCTTCTTTTTCCATCCTGTCCGCTTCCACCTCCACGCTTTCCCCCTGCTGGTCCAAATCTAAAAATTGGAACTGACTCTGGCCATAGGCCAGGCTGCCCACCAAAAGTAAAACCATAACTAAGAAAAACAATCTAGACATCAGTGTTACCTATTTTTATAACCAATTTCTCCTCCTTTACCTCAAAGGAAAAGCCGCATTTATCCCTGAGACGAAGATGCAGATATAAATCCTTCCTTTTCTTTCCCCCCCGCATAACCCTTTTGGATGGTTTTAATCCAGGTGAAATCTTAACTATCGGACTGTAAAAAAAAGAGGTGTCCAGGGGTAGAAGTAAATTCCTCTTTTTCACCGTTGTATTGGAAAAAATAATCAGTAACCTTTGGTCGGGTAAACATCGGGCTTTGAATGAGGGTGAGTTTCTGAATTTAAGTATGACCAGGGAGTTCTCTTCTGTTTTCCTAAACCCCAGGTCTTTAAGCTGGTTTTGCCTGGCGCTGCTGTAATGATCCGCCCCGGTGACCGTCATGCCAGATGCCCACAGGGTTTTGGTTTCCGGGACCGGGCTCTCCTTTTCAACTGTCGGCAGAGACGCCGCTGGCGCCGGGGCGGCTACAACCTTGTCCGCCAGGCTTGAAAGTAGCGGCAAAGAAATCTTTCGCTCAGATGATATAACCATGTTGGAGCGACTTGGAGTAAAAGATAATTTTATTGGTTCCAGGCGCTTTTTATTTCTATACATGAAAGGGATATCTTTTTTTACCTGAGCAATTAGTTGAGGCTGACCCGAAGATGAAGTTTTTATGACCTTGAGAGTTAAGCCGGCCGCCAATCCAGGTTCCAGGTCGGGCAAAAAGGGCAACTTAGATCTTTTTTCCAATTTAAAAATACGATCCGCCAGTCTAAAAGCGATCTTTTCTCTCTTTTTGGTAAAAAGCCCAAGTTTAGCCTCAGATTTTATAGTTTCCATAAAAGTTCCGGCTAAAAATTTAATCCGGCTATCTCGAAAAAATTCTGCCCGAGTTATTGAGCCCGCTCCCAAGTTTAAAACCTGGTGATCGCTTTGCAGGCTCACCTTTAATTTTAAAGGAGGCAGTTCGGTTTGGGCAACAAATTGTTCAGGCGGTTGTTTCAGGAGTTGGTGGGCAGCCAGCAGGTTGGGTAATGAGATCTCGGGAGGAGAAGATAGGACAAAATCGGAGGCAGAAAGAGCAATTAAACTTGGGGAGATGGAGGTAATTTTACCCTTTTGAGAATAAGATACAGTTTCCAGCAAACCTATATTAGTTTCAATATCAGGCAACCTGGTGCCAGTATAGGCTTTTCGGCCATAACTTTTCCAAACCTGTACCAGCGCCATTTTTTTTCGTTGGCCAGCAAAATCTCCGGCCATGTAAGCATCTTCTGGTTTTACAGTACTGTCCAAAAATGAAATATATCGGTTAGCAGTAAAAAAAGTGATGGCCTCCAGTGTCTTTGACAAGGTTGTTAGCGGCCAGGAATCGAATCTGGGCAATTCTGTTGGGCTAAAAGATATCCGCCGGTTCACGAAAATTATCTCTGGTTGATTCCTATGTTTGCCTTTTCTCAATAAATCTATGCTCTCCATTTTGCCGTTAACGGCTAAAAATGAGAGCAATTTTCCCCCGGACTTATGGACATGCCGGGTCAAGAGATCTGAGTTTATAATTGGATCCGGGTCTAACAAACTCTGCCTGGCCCAGAATTGAATCTCTGGCAGTTTAGCCGCGGTTTTGGGCATTTTTAAAGAGGAAAATGTTCCAGCCAGTAAAACTGGGCCATCAAAATCTGGTATAGGCAACAGATGTAGTTTTAGCCCCTCTTCCAATTGAGAGGCGGTGTATTGCAAGGGTTTATTTTGGTTATAAAATTTCACCGTGAACCGGCACCCTTTACCACTGCCATCTCCTATTATGGCGAGGGTGGAATGCAATGAGCCTTTTAAGCGCTTACCCAATTGCCAACTCCTGGTATTGCATGATATGCCCGGCAAGTCTATAAAAAGTTTTTGTCCATCCAGGGAGCGATAAATATTAAAATTGGCTGGAATGATTAAGGGGATAAATATAGATAAATTTTTCCCCTGGTTATCAATGGAGATTTTTTCCAATTGGATAACATGTTCAAAAGGCTGAACCGATTGGGAACTGAAGATTATCAGCAAAAAGAGAGTATAGATTATCCCTTTTGGATTGAACTTCATTTACCAGCCATTAGAACACTATATTTTACGTCAATGGTTACTTGACAGCCTTTAAGGAGTTGTTTTCTTTGCCTTTTGCATACAGGCTGGGTCGAAGCAGTTTTTTATTATTTTCTTCTGCCCTTCTGCTCCGACCTCTATCTCCATACAGGGCAAACCTCTGGGACAATCATTGCTATCTTTGCACCCTACTCCGCAAAAATTGTGTTTATTTTCAGACTCATCTTCCACGGTAAGACATAAGTGATCCTGGCCGTTACGCGGTCCGGCGCACTGGCCATTGGAAAAACCGGTCTGCTGGTCCGCATTTTTGGGGTCACAGGTTTTACAATAGGGCTCTGGAGCGTCAAAACAGTCTCCCTGGGGAACACCGGCCGTGCAGGCGATGTTGGGATTTTCACCGCAGCAGAACTGAAGCAAGTCGCAACTTATATTTTTACCCCGGGCAGTACACTTGAGTTGTTCGCATTTCTTTGTATCCGCCTTGCACTCATATCCGCTCATGCAGTCTTCGGTCTTTTCACAGCCTTCGATACACGTGTGGTTCGATTTTTCGCAGTAGTGATTGCCGGGACATTCATCAGAATCGATACACCCTTCGATGCGGCACCGTCCGGTTACATCCTCACAAATAAATTCACCCTGGCAATCGCTTTTGCTCAAACAGCGTTTGCCGCATTTACCGTTCTTGTGGCAAACCAATCCCACCGCGCAACCCAGGGAATCATTTTTTTTGCGGTCAAAACTGCACTTGGGCACGCAGGCGCCATTGGCCATATTGCACACGTCGCCATCCTTGCAATCAGCGTCTGTTAAACACACAGTAACCGCAGTGCAACTCTTTTCCAAAGGAATACACTGGGCCGTTGGAAAATCCCCTTCCATGGCGTTGCAGTAATATCCCTTGGGACAGGCGCCGCAAGAGCGGCCACAGAACTTGGGCTTGACTTTTGGGGTCTCTTCCCCGCCATCAACCGTAGTCTTATTGTCTTTCGCTTCAGCCGGGTATTCGATACACTTGTGGCCATCCTCTTCCTTACCACACTCCAGATCCTCTTCGCAAGGCTGGCAAAGTTCCTGGTGTTTCTTGCAAATCTGTCCCTTCTTATCGCAGTATTCAGTATCATAGTCACAATTATAATCTTCGGTACAAGCCTTGGTGCCCTTGATACATTTGCCGCTATCGCGGTCACAAACCTCATCGGACTCGCACTGAGCATCCCGCTCACATTTGAAAATATCCAGCAAAATACCGCCGTCACCGGTTTCGCTTCCACCATTCTGACCACTGCCCCCATCTCCACTGGTCCCTCCAGATTCAGGATCATCAGAACAGTTAAAAACCGCCAAAGATAAAATCAAACAAAAAACTATGGATAACAAAATCACCAATTGTGACTGCCGTTTCATCTCAACTCCTTTGGTGTTCTATCCGAATTATTGCCACAAAGCCCCTTCATATTATATGGCGTCAATAATGGCATTAAAGGTGGCGCTGGGACGCATGGCTTTCTCGGTTATGTCTGGATCGGAAAAGTAGTAACCACCAATATCCATTGGTTTACCCTGGGCAGCCAGGAGATCTTTAGTGATTTTGGCTTCGTTCTCGGAAAGTTCCTTATAAACTTTGGCAAAACGCTCTTTCATCTCTGAATCATCATTTTGCTCCGCCAAAGCCTGAGCCCAATATAGGGTTTGATAGAAGTGGCTTCCTCTATTATCGATCTCGTTCACCTTCCGGGAGGGGCCTTTATCCATCTCTAAAAATTTACCAATAGCCTGATCCAGGGTTTTAGCCAGGAGTTCAGCCTTTTTATTTTTGGTGTTGGCAGCAATCATCTCCAGGGAGGGCACCAGGGCGCAGAATTCACCTAAAGAGTTCCATCTGGTATGACCCTCTTTTAGAAACTGCTGCACATGCTTGGGAGCAGAACCGCCGGCCCCGGTCTCAAACAGACCGCCACCCTTTAATAGAGGTACGATGGAGAGCATTTTGGCGCTGGTGCCAAGTTCCAAAATGGGGAAAAGATCGGTCAAATAATCACGAAGCACATTACCGGTTACCGAAATGGTATCTTCACCTTTCCGGATTCTCTCTAAAGAAAAATTCATGGCCTCAACCGGTTTTAGAATACGAATATCCAGACCAGTGGTGTCATGGTCAGGAAGATACTTATTAATTTTTTTGATGATCTCTTTATCGTGACCCCGATTTTCATCCAACCAAAAAATTGCCGGAGCACCAGTGGCACGTGAACGGTTTACCGCCAGTTTTACCCAATCTTTGATGGGTTCATCTTTGGCCTGGCACATTCTAAAAACATCACCTTTTTCCACCTTCTGTTCCAACAGAGTAGCGCCGGAAGAATCCGTCACCTTGATTACACCATTGTCGGCAGCTTCGAAGGTTTTATCATGGGAGCCATACTCTTCCGCCTTTTGGGCCATTAAACCCACATTGGATACTGAGCCCATGGTTGAAGGATCAAATTGGCCATGTTTTCGACAATTTTCAATAATGGCCTGGTAGATGGTTGAATAAGAACGATCTGGAATTACTGCAATGGTGTCCTGAAGTTTATCGTCATTATTCCACATTTTGCCGCCATCCCGAACCACATTGGGCATGGATGCATCGATGATTATATTATTGGGCATATGAAGGTTGGTTATACCTTTTCTGGAATCAACCATGGCCAGGGCGGGACTATTTTTATAAACCGCCTGGATATCAGTCTCTATTTCCGCCTTTTTATCAGCCGGGAGTTTTTCGATTTTCGCTAGAACATCTCCCAGACCATTATTAACATTGGCGCCAATCTCTTTTAAGATACCGGCATGTTTTTCCAGGGCATCTTTATAGAACACAGAAACGCAGTGACCAAACAGGATAGGATCAGATATCTTCATCATGGTTGCTTTTAAGTGCAATGACATCAGAACGCCCTCTTTTTTGGCTTCATCAATGGCGGCACTATAGAACTTTCGCAGCGCCGCAACATTCATACAAGAGGTGTCAATAACTTCGCCGGGTAAAAGTGCTAAACCATCTTTCAGCAAGGTCTCTTTTCCATCATTGCTTAAAAAAACAATTTTGACCTGATCTGCCTTTTCCATGGTATGGGATTTTTCAGAGCCGTAAAAATCACCGCCATCCATGTGCGTCACCTTGCATTTAGATACACTGGGCCAATCTTTCATCATTTTGTGGGGATGTTTTTTGCCAAATTTTTTAACCGAAGTAGCCGCCCGGCGATCCGAATTGCCTTCACGCAAGATCGGGTTTACTGCAGAGCCGAGCACCTTGGCAAATCTTGTCTGAAGGGTTTTTTCCTCTTCATTTTTAGGTTCTTCCGGATAATTGGGGATATTGTAACCATTTTCCTGGAGTTCTTTAATCGCCGCCTGGAGTTGAGGAATAGAGGCACTGATATTTGGAAGTTTAATAATATTGGCATCCGGGGTTTTGGCCAGTTCACCCAGTTCGGTAAGATAATCGGGTATCTTTTGTTCTTCGGTCAGGTTATCAGGAAAATTCGCTATAATTCTGCCGGCCAAAGATATGTCCTTGGTTTCAACATCAATGCCTGTTCCTTTAGTAAAGGCTTGAATAATCGGCAGTTCAGAGTAAGTGGCCAATGCTGGCGCTTCATCAATTTTGGTCCAGATAATTTTTGATGTAGTCATTTTTGCTCCTTTTCCAGAATATTTGATAAAATTTTACTATAAATAAAAAACTAATTTTTTTTTCCGATTAGGGTAACTATACTTTGAATATTTGCCCCCTGACAGCCGAAATAAACTATCATAAAATAAAACTTTATTCTACAAAAAAAGGGCAAATGCAATGCTACACCAGACGCTGCTCCGGCTCCGGCTCTCAAAAACTATAAAAGATAGCGGGTAAGATATTATGATATATTGACTTTTCCAGTTTTATTTACTAAATTGGCTGTGCATCCGAGCATTTTTTTGTAATCAACCAAGGAGTTTAAATGCCCCAATTAAGAAAAGATCCGGTTACCGGCCGGTGGATAATTATCGCCACCGAGAGAAGCCTTCGCCCTCATGATTTCAGCACTGAAATGGAAGGCCATTCTTTTATACCGGCCAAATGTCCTTTTTGCCAGGGTAATGAACATCTTACTCCCAACGAGATTGTAGCCATCCGCAAAGAAAATACTGAAAAAGACAAACCTGGATGGCAAGTGCGAGTAATTCCCAATAAATTTCCCGCCCTGAGGATTGAAGGTGACTTGGAAAAACGGGGTATAGGGATGTACGACATGATGAACGGGATTGGCGCCCACGAAGTTATAGTGGAAACTCCGGATCATCACAAAAGCCTAAAAGAGATGTCCAGCCAGGAGATTGGCGAAATTATTACGGTCATGCAGAACCGGATTGAAGATTTGCATCGCGATAAAAGACTCCGTTATATATTGGTTTTTAAAAATCACGGGGTTAGTGCCGGCGCCTCTCTGAGTCATTCCCATTCTCAGATAATCGCCACCCCGGTAACCCCCAAACGGGTTAAAGAGGAGTTAAATGGAGCCCGGCGCTACTTTGACCTGAAAGAGCGGTGTATATTTTGCGATGTTATCTCCCAGGAGAGAGATTCCGGAGTTAGGATAGTATATGAAAACGAAGAGTTTCTGGCTTACTGCCCCTTTGCCTCTCGTTTCCCCTTTGAAATTTGTATCATTCCCAAACAACACCATCACCACTTCTTTGAGATGGAGGCATCCCCCACCTCCCTGGGAGAAATTATAAAGGTTACTCTAATTAAATTATCCAAAGCCCTGAAAAACCCCCAGTACAACCTGCTTATTCACACCGCTCCCAATCTTACTTCCCGCCGGGGATACTGGACCACTATTAATGAAGATTTTCACTGGCATATCGAACTGATGCCCCGCCTGCTCAGGACAGCGGGATTCGAGTGGGGCACCGGCTTTTACATTAACCCCACAGTCCCGGAAGAGGCGGCCCGCTACTTGAGAAATATTGAGGTTAATATTTAAGATAACAGAGCCTTAACAGGGTATTAGGATCGGTATAACATCAGGGAAAAGAGGTTAATTCAGCCATGAACAAATTGAATGTTCTATTTTTATGGCACATGCATCAGCCCTTTTATAAAAATTATCTTTCGGGTCGTTATCAACTGCCCTGGGTAAGGTTGCACTGTTTAAAGGGTTATTACGATATGCCCTCGATTTTAGGTGATTTTCCTGGCATCCGCCAGACCTTCAACCTGACCTGTTCTCTGCTGAAGCAAATTGATGATTATCTGAAGGGCGAGGCCGAGGATTATTTCCTTCAAATTTCCCAAAAACCAGCCGGCCAACTGGAGCGAACAGAAAAAGAATTTTTATTGCAAAATTTTTTCATGTGCAATTGGGACACTATGATTAATCCCTATTCCGGTTACTCTAAACTGCTGGAAAAACGGGGCAATTTTTCTTCTGAACCGGAGAAGAAAATCGCCATTGCCCGTTTTTCTACTCAAGAGTATCTGGATTTGCAGGTCTGGTTCAACCTCACCTGGTTCGGGTTTTACGCCCGAAAAGATTTGCCTCAAGTGGCTGAGATGTTTTGTAAAGACCACAACTTCAACGAAAAAGACAAGACGGTTGTTTTAGATGCCCAATTAAAAATAATGGCCAGGACTATCCCCCTCTACCGGGAGATGATGGAAACGGGACAGATAGAACTCTCCACCACTCCTTTTTACCACCCCATCCTGCCCTTACTCTACAATACCGATATCGCCGAGCGCTGCATGCCTAACGCCACTTTGCCCCGGCCCCGTTTTAATTTCCCCGAAGATGCCCGGGCCCAGATAGAAAAAGCGGTTGACTATTTTGAAAAAGTATTTGAACGGAGACCAAAGGGAATGTGGCCTTCCGAAGGTTCTGTATGCCCCGAACTGGTTCCCTTGCTTCAAGAAGCAGGCTTGGAGTGGATCGCTACCGATGAAGCGATTCTGTTCAACTCTATGGATGGAAATCCAGCGGATGCTCTATTTAAAGGCTATTCACATAAGTTTGGCCAGGCAGAGATGAAAATGGTCTTTAGGGACCACGGCCTGTCCGATAAAATTGGTTTTGTATATTCCCGTAACCGGCCCCGGGATGCGGCCAAAGATCTTCTTAACCATCTGTTGGCTATCAGGGATCACCAGAACAGCCCAGAGGCTATGGTGGCTATTATCCTGGACGGAGAAAACGTCTGGGAATACTTTGTCGATGGAGGAGAAGGATTTCTAAACGAACTCTATAGCCGACTGGAGCAAGAAAAGAGTTTAGCAATGACCACGGTGGGGAACTATTTGGAGAACCATAAGACCACTCCTCTTCCTTCTCTGCACAGTGGCTCCTGGATCAATTCCGACTATGGTATTTGGATCGGCGGCGAAGAGGAAAATATGGCCTGGAATTACTTGCTTAGAACCAGAAAAGACCTGGTTATAGCAACCAAGATGGCTGGATGCAGTATTCCTTATTCCCAAAATCAGAAACTTCGGCCGGATGAAAAACCGCTCTCCGGAAAGTTGGAAAAAGCCTGGGAAACTTTCTATGCTGCCGAAGGAAGTGACTGGTTCTGGTGGTATGGAGATCAGTTCACCATCCCCAACAAAGACACTTTTGACTCCTGTTTCCGAAATCATCTGGCTAATGTGTATAGTTTTTTGCAGAAAGAAGTGCCCGCCTTTTTGACCGTACCTATTTTCCGTCCAGAAAGCGCTGCCACCGTCCTGTCTCCAAAAGGACAAGTTTCACCGGTGCTGGATGGCTTTGACACCAACTTTTTTGAATGGAGCCAGGCGGGTATTTTTGACCCCTCTACCGCCGGCAGCACCATGCACCGTGCCACCACCAAGGGATTAATTCAGCGCCTATATTTTGGTACTGATACTTACAACTTCAGCCTTCGTTTCGATTTTTCCCTTTCAGATAAATATACCCTGCAGGAGATGGATTACACTTTTATCCTGTACCAGATCTATCCTCAAGAGATAAAAGCGGTATGTAATCTAAAGAGTAATAAAATCGACCTATATAACCAGCAGCAAGGAGAATGGCACCTGGAAAAACAACTCGATTCTCTGGCTATGGAAAACATTTTGGAATTGAGCATACCCCTTTACCTGCTCCAGGTAGAGGAACATAAAGAGATCCGGTTTATAGTCAGCCTGAACCGAAATGTTTCGGAGATAGAAAAGTGGCCTCCGGATGGATTTCTGTCCACCCCCATATTTTCCAGCGTTCCCGACTCTTATTACTGGTAATCAGATATTTGTCAATTTGGCAGGTTGACCTCGAACAGGGACAGAGGATGGGTCAGGTTAAAAATCTCCAATACCTGGGGATGAACCTCGCCCATAAAACCCCAGGTATGTAACTCTCTCTTTCCATCCACTGTTTCCACCAGTTTTATGGCTGCGCCCCGGCCGGGAATAAACAGGGGATGATTCAAAGGCTCTACCTCTATGGTTAATCCGAATTCCCGCAGGAAAGCCTCCACCCGGGACCGGATCTCCGCGTATGAAGCCCGGCTGGACAGTATGCCTGCCGCCACCTTGAAATATTCATGGCTTATTTGCTGCCCTTCAACCTCCATCAACTCCGCTACTTCCCCCACCTCAAACAGGTGTTGGGGCAAATCGTTTTCCCGGTTGTGAGCGAACAGATCCAATAACCCGGGGACCAGGCTGTTCCGGACCATGCTCTGTTCCCAACTGATGGGATTTTCGATCTTTACATAGTTTTCTGTTCTGGGGAGGCCCAGGGCGTCAAAACTCTTCTCCGGACAGGTAAGCATCAGAGAAATAATCTCAAAAAATCCCAAACCGCATAAAATATCCCGGGCCAAAAAGGCGACTTCCTGGTCATTACTGGCCTGGCCAACAGTCATAGTGTCGAGCAGTTCGGGGACCAGGTTATGATATCCGTAAGCTATGGCCACATCCTCAATCAAGTCCTGTGGATGTAAAATATCACTGCGAAAAGAGGGTATTTGAACTTGAATGTGCTCACCATCTACAATGGCCTGATGGCGCATCTTTTCCAACAGGCTCACCATGGTATCCACATCCAGATCAAGACCTAGCAACTGGTTGGTATCAGTGGAAGATAAAGATATGGTATCGGGTTTAAAATCGGGGGTATTGATTTGTTTTTCCTGACCCGATAATCCAGAAATAATTTCAACCTGTTCTATCTCCATTCCCGGTTCCATCTCTTTCAAAGAACAGATGAAGGTATTCAAGGTTTTGTTCACCACCTTTTCAACCGTGCCGGTTACATCAACAAAAAAATTGGTGGTTTCAGCAGTTACCCTGGTTTGGTGACTGTTGATAATAGGCGGCATGGAAAGCACCGTCCCCCGGCTGTCCAGAAGCAGGGGATAATAGTTGTGTTTTTCCAACAAATAACTAAAGGCTTTACCTTTGGGATGCTCCAGCAAAATTTGTTTTGGGGTAACCGCCAGCCCGCCTCCCTCCTCGGTTCCCGCCGCTCCCAAAGGAACGAACGCCACTCCATCAGGCGCCACCGGGCGATAATATATATCCCCCTGCAAAATATCCAGATCATAAACCCCTATGGAAGCCAGTTTGCGGTTTCTTCCCATGGCCCAGTGGAGATTTTCCTGCAGTTTCATCAAAGCTCGGATAAAAAAATCGTTTAATTTTACCCCTCTCACCACAGCACAGGCGATGTAAGGCCGAAAACAATCTGGGGAGGACATTGCCGGATCCACCTGCAGTTTCAATTTGGGCGGGGAAACCTGGTAATTGGGCAGTCCGGTTTCAAATCCTAAATAACCCCGCAGCGCCCGGGCCAGGCCGCCCACATCAAACATATCGGGCCGCACGGCCAGAAGTTCCATGCGGATCACTTCTACCGGATCCAGGGATATTAATTCGGCCCCATTCTTGAAATCAGCGCCGCAGAGATCACAGATGCAGGGATTTTCTTCGGTTTCCGTGGTTTCAATTATGTTCTGGCACCTTTGGCAGCTAAACCGATGTAACCGGGCAAACCCCTCCACATCGCAACCAAGTTGCTTCAAAATAGAGACCATCTGGTCAGGCTCAATATTTTTACCTACCAATAGGTTTAACTCTTTTACTGGAACACCTATAACTGGCATAAGGGCACCTCCTTAAGCCATTTCAAATCGGATTGATAGATCTGGCGGATATCGGTAAGGTTATATTTAAACATTGCCAGCCTCTCCAGACCCAATCCCCAGGCCAACACTGGCTCACTGCATCCCAAAGGCAATGTCACCTCCGGCCGGAAGATACCGGCGCCCCCCATCTCCACCCAATCCTGGCGGTCTTTCAAGAATACGAATATCTCCACCGAAGGTTCGGTGTAGGGGAAAAAGGCTGGCCGAAACTCCACCTCGTCAAATCCCATTTTTTGGTAAAAGGCGGCCAAAGTTCCCAACAGGTTGGTAAAAGTAGCCCTGGGGTCCACAATGATGCCGTCCACCTGATGAAAAACCGGCAAGTGCTTGTAGTCAATAGTTTCCCGGCGAAAAACCTTACCAATGCAAAATACCTTGCGAGGGCCGCTGGGTTTTTCAGCCAAATCCCTGATGGTGGCGGCCGTAGTGTGAGTTCTCAGCACCATCTTGGAGGCCACCTCCTGGCTCCACTTGTAGCCCCAGCCCCGGGAACCGGTGTCACCGCCGTCCTGGTGGGTTTGGGCTACCTTTTCTACAATCTGATCTGCAGGCAGTTTGCCACGGGCAGGCCGGGAGAGGTAAAAAGTATCCTGCATCTCCCGGGCTGGATGGTCCTGGGGTTGGAACAGGGCGTCGAAATCCCAAAAGGCCACCTCTGCATGGGGAGAGGCTATTTCGCTAAAGCCCATCTCAAAAAAGATCCGCCTGGTATCTCTCATCACCCGGCTGAAGGGATGCTGTTTACCTGGAAAAACCGGGGCTGCCTCCAGAGTAACATCGTAGGGCTTGAAAACCGCATCTTTCCACTCTTCGCTCAACAACATATCGCTAGTCAACTGGGTTATTTCCCGGCGCAACTGAATACCGCCGGACACCACCACCTGCCCCTCTGGCAGCAGCCACACTTCTCGGATGGTCCTGATAGAGGTTTTAATCACATTTTTCCGTTTTTTCAAGGAGTTCAGCGCCTGTATCAACTCTTCAGCACCTTTATCGCCTTTAATCTGGTTGGTAAAAATGGTACCTTTCTCAGCGATTAGGGCTAAAAGCGTCTCCTCAGGTAAAACTTTATCCAACACTTCCAGGTTCTCTAAAGCGCTCAATACTCCCCGTTTATTTTCTGCCCAACCACGGCCTTTTAAAAACTTTAGATTCTGCCCCACCTCTTTTTTGTCTATCCCCATTGCCTTTGCCAGCTGGGGGATACTCAAACTTCCTCTTTGAAACAGAGTTTTAAGCATCCGCTTTTCCGGCATCTGCGGTTTTTGCTCGACAAAAAGTTCTTTAGCCCTGGTTCCCAGCCTCAATTCCTCCTCTTTGCACTCCGCCATCCCCAACAATCCCAACTCCGCCAACGCCAGACAAGAAGAGGCTACAAAAATTTGATCTATTTTTAACTTTTCCGACAGAGAGGAGATGGTTATTTTCTCTCGGTTTTTAAAGAGATAAATGAGGATCTGGTATTGATCCTCTGGAAATTTTCTAATCTGTTTTGCCATTTTAACCTCAAAATAAATTCAATGGAGTTCATCATCTTTGCTTTTCGGGGTCAGCATTTTGTCCAACAGTTGATTCTTTTCCAGCCACAATTGGTTGAGCCACTTATGAAAAACCTGTTTGAACTCCGCGTCATTGATATAATCGCCACAGATATCATTAGTAATGGGGACCTCTCTTATATGAACCCTAATCTCTTTGACATTGCCCTGGAGAAACTG
>CAZTWC010000063.1:0-15888 GCA_964617105.1 uncultured Myxococcia bacterium | reverse complement strand
TGATTACTGGCCAATGGGCTGGTTGGTAATAGGGTTGGGTGCGAAGCCGCGGATGTACTATTACGGCATCGGCGCCGCCGGCTTCAGCCGCCCTGGCCACCTCCACCGCGTTTATGGTTGCGGCGTCCCAGCCGGAACGGAATTTTACTGACAGGGGCAAATTTACTTTTGATTTGATGGTTTTTACTATTTTCTCGACCTGGCCAGGATTTTTCATTAAAGCCACGCCAGAGCCGTTTTTGACTACCTTTTTTGCCGGGCAGCCCATGTTAATATTGAGAGCATGAAATTTGTTTTTTGCATCTTGCACCGCCCGTTGAGCCGCCAGGGCCAGGATCTTTGGCTGAGGACCAAAGAGTTGCAGGCTCACTAATCCTTGTTGGCCGCGAATATCCAAGTAGTCCAGGCTGCCTTTGGAGTTGTAGGATATTCCTACCGCGCTCACCATCTCGGTGAATACCATACCGGCCCCAGCATAATGGCATAGGCAACGGCAGGCATTGTCGGTAAAACCGGCAATTGGAGCCAGGAAAGTTGGCGGTGATATAGAGAGGTTTCCAAGAGGAAAGGGCATATTAAAAATCCTGGGGTTAGTCAGTTTCCTTACAGATCAAGCCTGTTTTTTTCTTAATGGCAATAACTTTTTCAACCGCAGTTATTATGTCGGGGCAGGTAAGATTGTAGGCTCTTAGCAACTCATCCGGATGGCCGGACTCGCCAAAACTGTCTTTTACCCCCACCATCTCAACTGGTACTGGGTATCCAGCCAAAACTTCCAGCACCGCACTGCCCATACCGCCGGCGAGTTGATGTTCCTCCGCGGTTACCAGGGCGCCACTCTGCTTGGCAGCGGCTACAATTGTATGCCGGTCAAGAGGTTTAATGGTGTGAAGGTTGATAACTCCAACTTTGAACCCTTTTTCTTCTGACAATCTTTCCGATGCCTGCAGGGCTTGGTAAACCATGCTTCCACAGGCGATAATGAAGGCATCAGTTCCGGGTTTTAGGGTATTGGCTTTACCTATCTCAAAGGGGTCATCTTTTTGGGTGAACTGCGGGGTTGGTTCCCGCCCAAATCTGATGCTGCAGGGACCATTCAGGCGGTAAGCGGCCAAAGTGGCTTTTTTGGTTTCCAGGTAGTCGCTGGGAGTCAACACCGTCATGTTGGGCAGGCACCTCAACAGAGATATATCCTCCAGGGCCTGGTGAGTGGCTCCGTCAGGCCCCACCGAGATGCCGCCGTGACCTACGCCGATTTTTACATTCAAATTGCTGTAACAGATGGTAGTGCGAATTTGGTCCCAGCAGCGACCACTGATAAAAACTCCGTAGGAGCAGATAAAGGGAATTTTGCCCATGAGAGATAAACCAGCAGCAGTGGCTGCCATGTTTTGCTCGGCAATGCCAGTGGAGAAAAAGCGTTGAGGAAATTTGTCTCTGAACAGGTGGACGTTGGTGGACTCGGTAATGTCACCGCCCAAAACCACCAGGTTTTCATCTTTTTCACCCAACTCAAGTAGGGCTTCACCGTAACCAGCCTTGGTATGTTTCAAATTGATATCCATTTTATCCAACCCCCAACTCTTTAAGTGCCAATTTCATCTCTGCCTCAGAAGGGGCCAGTCCATGCCATTTGGCCTGGTTTTCCATAAAAGAGATCCCTTTGCCCTTTATAGTTTTGGCCAGGATTATGGAGGGCTTTCCCTTGATTTCAATACACCGTTTAAAGGCTTCTTGGAGTTCATTTATCTGGTGACCATCAATGGTTTCCGTATGCCAGCCAAAACTGCTCCACTTTTGGGCCAGCGGTTCAATATTCATAATATTTTTAGTGGCGCCATCGATTTGCAGTCCGTTGAGGTCAACTATGGCGCAGATATTGTCAATTTGATGGTGAGCGGCAAACATGGCTGCTTCCCAAACCGAACCCTCTTGGATCTCACCATCTCCCATCAGGCAAAAACAGTTGATCTGGCGTCTATCCATTTTAGCCGCCAGAGCGATGCCGTTAGCCACAGCCAAACCCTGTCCCAATGAACCGCTTGAAACTTCGATACCGGGCAATTTACTACTAGTTGAGGGGTGTCCCTGAAGGCGGCTGCCAAATTTGCGTAAACTGGTTAACTCAGATTCAGGAAAATATCCGCATAAAGATAGTATAGCATACAAAGTGGGGCACACATGCCCTTTAGACAGGATAAACCGATCCCGTTCATCCCATAGCGGCTCCTGAGGCCAATGCTTCATGGTTTGAAAATATAGCACAGCCATTATTTCGACACAGGAGAGAGAGCCGCCTGGGTGACCAGAGCCAGCTTCAAAGGTCATTTTAATTATCAATTGCCGGATTTGTTGGCAGATTTTCTCCAATTCCGGCCTGGTAGTACTTTGGTTGGGAAAGGATGCAGACAAATTAAACCTCCAGGTATATTTTTAAGCGAGCCCTTAGCAGTTGTTGTCAGAGAATTCACTTATTTCGAGCAAAAAAAAGCCAGGTTATTATACCTGGCTTTTTATATATAAACAATTCCACAATTTTAGTGGAATTGTCGAGGGGGGCAAATATTGCTATTTGGTTTCTTGGATAGCACTTTTTACCGTGGTGCGGATGCTATCTAAGAACTCATTAAACTCATTCTGGCTAAGACCTTGATAATCCTTGATGGAACTGTCAGTCAGAATTACCTGGGCGGCTTTATCTAAGTCGAAATCAACCAAGTTCTCAAACAGTTGGGCATCGCTATCTAAAACAGCGGCATCAGCAGTTTGAGTAAAAGTGATGGAAACAGCCAAAATCATAGCCAGTGCAACTAATAATGCGGTTAAATTTTTCATTTTGAACTCCTTTATTTATTTTATTTTATTTAATATCAAATATTTATTCTTTTGGAGTGCATATTGTGTGCCAAGTTTCAGATATTTGTTATATAAAATATAACATACTGAAATAATTGACTAAAATAGACTGGCGAATAAACTTTATTTTAAGGTGTGTGTGTTGCCTTGGCGCTACAGGACCGGGGTGATTGTTGTAGTTATATCACTTATTATGCGCTAACAGTATGATATTAAAAGAGATACTGATTTGTAGTTTGGGGATGTCATAAATTAGGTTGTTGCAAGTGTGTTACACCGGTGTGGCAAAAGTTATCCGGTATGGGGAGTGTCAATTTACGATACCAATTGGTAAAGACCGTATTCTCTCTGATATAAAGTATGTGATTTACCAGGACGGAGGGAAGGATTATCCTCTCTGATCAGGGCGCCGTACCAGCGATTCCATCTGCCGGCTCCACCTTGAAGCACTGCTGCAGACAGGCCCTGCATTACTCCCAGCCGGCGGTATTTATTATCTACGCCCACTGTTTTTGCCACCATATCCGGTTTCTTCTTATCTTGGCGCAACCAGGGGATATGTTTTTCATACTCCAGGTCTGACATTTTGACTCGGGAATTTCCGGCGCCAAGATTGGTGATAGGGCCGTAATGAGGGTAACAGAGAAAAAAGCCGGCGATACTATTATCCGGAGCAAAGACCATCATGCTGGTCTGGGGGCAGGCCTTGCGGATAAAAGATTGGCCGCAGGCTTTAATAAAGGATTGATAAGAGATAGGAGTATAGGCAAAATTATCGGCAAAGATGGAATCAACCAGCAGGTGAAGTTCAGCCAGGTTTTCCATCCAAAGATCTTGGCCCAGGGGAGAAAAAACAAAACCCTGGTTGATCAACTTCTCCTGTATAGGTAAAAAATGTTTATAGCCTATTTGTTGTTGGGCTGGAGAAAATACCTGTGTGATATATTTTTGCTGCAATTGAAAACCCATTTTGGACATCAACTCGGGGTAGTAAGGGTGGTTGTAGGGCTCGCCAGGAAAGGGGATCGCCTTCTCCTCTGCTGTTAGCCTCAAGCGGTAGGGGCCAAAAGTGGTAAAATTGATGGGGCCATAAATATCTTTAGCACCCAGGGACCTGGTCCACTCTTTAATGGCCTGGAAGAGTTGCAAATTGCTCTCCTCTTCCTCGGGCATAGTTTCCCAATACCCGAAAAAAACCGCTTTGCGGTCCTGGATTCTGGCTTTTGGATCATGAAAAGCGGCTGCCCGGACTTTTCCGGGGATGCACCAGGTTTTTGCCAATCCCTGCTCGAACCAGGGGTTGTGCGGTGAAAAACTATTGGTCACCGCCAGGCTATCCTCCGGAATCCAAAGGGGATCATTCCCATAAATCAGAGTTGGAATTTCCAGGAAACCGTTCGGTAATAATCCTTTTTTACCTTCATTCAAAGGGGTCATCTTTCTACTTCGTTTCTTTATTTGGGGGTTGCGCCAATGGCCCTTCCAGCCGTTGGATAATTCCTTTTTCGCCGTCTATCCTCACCTTTTCGCCATCCTGTACTATTTTGGTCAGACCCTTGATGCCCACAATGGCAGGGATGCCTAATTCCCGGGCCAGAACCGCAGAGTGGGATAGGGTTGAGCCTCTTTCTACCAAAATACCGCCAGCCGAAGGAAAGAGTGGTGCCCAACCAGGATCGGTACGCAAGGTGGTGAGTATTTTGCCATCCAAATTAAGATCCTGGTCAGCATTGAAAAGCAGGCGGACCTGTTCTTTTACCTGACCTGGATAGCAACCAGTGCCTTTAAGGGTTTCCAAACTGGTATCAATTTCGCTTTCTTTATGGTTTTTAAAATCATTGCCGTGATACACCGGTCCCAGAGTTTCAAAGTGATTAGGCAACTCCATCTTTTGATAGGCCAGGTATTCCGCCCTCCGCATGAGCGCCGTTTCCTGTAGATTAGCCGATACACTGCGGCCCTGGCCATAGGTCTTTATCTCATCAATCGTCAGGTAAAAGATATCCCGTTGCTGCTGCAAACGTCCAGCCCGGTGTAAGATTGCGCCCAGCGCCAGGTAGATGTCTCGATATAGGCCGAACATACGGGTTCTGGCCAGGCGCATATTTTCCCGGTTTTTGACCGCCTGACGTGCCCTCTTCAGGTTTTTTTGCAGCCCCATACCTTGGAAGAAACTCAAAGCCCTCTTAACTTTGACCAGCGCCTTTTGCTGTTCCCCTTTCTCCTTTTGGGCCAATTTGTCCGGATCCAGGTCTGGTCGATCCAGAAAATTACGCAAAATTTTAATTACAAAACCGGGATCTTGGCGCAACGATACGGTTTCCAGTTTCAACTCCCCCATGGTTCGGTCACCGTATTTTTCGATGTAATCATCAATGTTTTTCATGAAGCGGGGAAAATGGGTGGATATTGTTTCCAATACCTGGAGCGGTTCGCCCTGTTTCAGAGTATTATGCAAATGCTCATCGCTGCGGGCCAGGGCTGCCATCCTCATTAAAACCCGGGTAGGTTCAGTGGACTCAATCCCTTCGCCGCCGCTGAGCAACCGGATGGTAATGGCCTCTGGTTCAGGGAGATCACTTTTTTCCACCTGCCGCCGTAACTTGCCCACCATCATCATAACGTAAAAGTCATTGACAATAGGAGTGTGCCATTTTTGCAACAGTTCCTGATCCAGCATTTGGATGGTTTCTAGCAGTTGGGAATAGGTTTTCTCTTTCAGGCTCTTGCGGTCTATCCGGGAATAGATCTGTTGGAAATGGGCTAAAAAATTGGCCACATCTTTTTTCAGACAGAAAAAACGAAAGATCAGGTTTAGCAGGGTTAAAAACAGTCGGGGAAGTCTGCAAACTTTTTCCCAGAAGGTCAATACCTGGTCCTGGACCAGGTCCACAGGTTCTTCCAGGCCCATCATTTTTTCCATATCATCTTTGTTTTGGCCAAAGGAGGGCAAAAGCAACAGCCCTTTATACCAATTATTAATGTTATAATAAACCTGGCCGCCGATTATTCCCAGCATATTGTCCAGCATATCCCGGTGCGCCTCAACCACCTGTTCCGGCAAACCTAAAACCCGCATGGTCTGGCGGTAAACCGTGGCATAGGCCTTGGAAGCAAAAGAGAAAGTCAAAGGGGTAGTGACTCCGCAATAGGATTCCTGGATATTGCTGTTATCCCACACTACCCGCGAGCCGTATCGGTTTTTAGCGGTTGGCAGGGCAGTGATGGGACGGGATTGGAGCAGGTAGAAAACATTATTACAGAGGGTCCATTCTATATCCTGAGGAGTACCCATCATTTTTGCTATTCGGTTTCCCTCGCGGCATATCTGCTCTACCTGGGCCGGGTTCAGACAACGGATATCTCTTTGGGCTTTGGGAACTTCCTCTTTGACCACTCCCGATATTGGGTGGCGAACTATCTTTATATCTTTGTCTGCCACCCGGCAGGATATTTCCTCTTTTTGCAGAGACCAGATATATTCATCAGTATCACACTCTCCTGATACCACTCCCTCGCCAATTCCCCAGGCTGCGGTAAGCAGTGACTGGCTGCGGTCGCCATTTGAGGGGTTGGCGGTAAACAAAACTCCAGATATTTCGCCCTCTACCATCTGTTGAACTACCACGGCCATCTTGATATCCGCCAAAGATAGCCCAGCATTGATTCGGTAGATCAGAGAACGGGATGTATAGGCTGAACCCCAGCATTGCACAATAGCCTGGGCCACTTCGTCCAGGTTGTTTCTAAACAGAAAAGAGTCACACTGCCCGGCAAAAGAGTGGGTAGCAGAGTCTTCTCCTACCATGGAACTGCGCACCGAAAAAGGCCCACTCCCTATATTTTTAAGTAGATCCGGAAGTTGTTCGAGCAAATCATTACTCAGATTCACCGCTTCTACGGTCTGGCGAAGCAGTTGGGCTTTTTTCTCTACCAGTTTTCGGTGATTTTTTTTGGGAGAACTTTCCAGCCTGGCTAACAGGGCAAAAAATTGTTGGGGGAATTCTCCTTTAACCAGGTGGTCTAAAAAATATTCAGTGGGGATAACCAGCCAGGAAGGCACTTTAGATCTGGCTTTTTCCAGTTTGGCCAATCCCAGCGCTTTTCCTCCAATGCGGCTTTCCAGGTTTTTCTGATCAGCGGCCACAATATTTTTGGGAGTTAAAATTTCCATAGCCAATTTTCTCAGTAACCTTAGACGATCACAATTTTAATTTAAAGCCACTCCGCGGGATATGATCAGAGCACAGTTAAGAATGATATAGGCAAACAACATAAAAATTGTCGCTCCGCCAGTCATCTTTTTAACCCCTTCTCTGGAGGGCTGATGGGCAAATTGCCAAAAGGGCGGGCAAGCTATGAAAAACAGCAGGCAAGGTAAAACAAACCATACTGCCCCAAATTTGCTTCCGAAAAATGGGGCCAATAATAATAGCAAAAATATGGTTCCTGCCAGCATAACGCCCAACACCACCAGGGGGGCCCGGTGGGCGCCGAAGACTTTGGTGTAACTGTCCACTCCATCTATCTCATCTTCCGGCGCCCTGAGTTTGCGGGTGATCTCAAAGGTAAATCCACAGAAAAAAGACATTAGTCCCAGCAGAAGGACACCCAGGGGCTCCACCAACTCATTGTTTCCCATGGTCATGGCCCAAATAAGCAGCAAAGGCATAATTAGCATGTGGGAAAAGGCGTACAAAACCAAACGCGGTTTGAGCCAGTCGGGGCAAAAAAACTCTTTTGCCATCAACAGGCTCCATCCCAAAGCCATCAGCCAGGAGATGGTGACCATTCCTACTCCCCGGTCCAGGGTCAAAGAGATTCCCGCCTGAATTAAAATAGAGAACAGACCGAGAATTCTCAACTGGTTGAGAGTGATAAGTCCTCTTTGCAGCACCCGGTTGGGGTAGTTGATGCAATCTTCTTTATAGTCCTTGTGTTCATCAAAAACCCTGAGCAAAAAGAAAAACAGATAAAAGGCAATAAAACCAGGAATATCTTCAAGCGAGATAACCAGTTCGCCAGGAGAGGATAAAAATCGGCCATATAAAATAGCGGTTAAGTAGAGGATGAGAAACAGTATCCCCTGTGCCACGGGGAAGCGCTCCTCTAAGTAAGCCCAAAATCGTTTTATCCACCAGTCATTTTTGGTTAATTTCATAGTGTTCCTGTCTAACTTTTTCTTTCTCCTCTTTCATCCCAAAGCGTTGCCTTGGACAAAATCCTGCCCCCATAAGAAAATATTCACTTGTTCACTATTTTCGCCAGGTGTAAAATTCTGTAACTGAAGTGGAGCGGGTTTTGCTTGACTACCTCGTAATTTATCTGGAAGCGCAGAGATTTTTTGTAATTATAAATATTGATCATCACGCCTCGATCGGTATAACCTTTGGTGTCGCTAATGGTGAGGATTGACTTTCCTCTGATTAGTTTGAGGATTTCATCCAAATTTTTTCGTTCCGAATGGGAGATATAGAGCAGGTCGCAGTTTATCACTTTATTCAGTTTGATAGAGCGGTTTATTTCGGCGGATTTTTTTTTGATGTTCACTTTTTTAAACACCGATTCCAGGTGAGAGCCAAAGGGATCCTTGCCAATGGTGCAAATCTTGAACGGGATGGATATATCCGCCACTTTTGAATCGGCGGGCCAGTCGATGTGGCGGATAAATTTTCTCATCAAGGCGGCCTTGAGCCAATATTCCGCCCGGTTTTTTTTCTCTGCCTGGACAGCATTAGATTGCTTAACGGTTGAAAAGATAATCAACAGCAAAAGTGTTAGAAGTATAATCCTAATATGATTCACGGTAAACCATTTTATCAATTGCCAAAAAGCAAACGTATTTAGAGTCAGCATTATTATTTTATCATGGGTTTAAATTTTTGCAACAAATCAAACGCAATATCGAAAGTATTTTGCCATTACAGCGGGATTATTTTAACCGAAAATTTGCTGCCGGTTCGGTTAGGGGCGTGTTCGTGTGCGTGAAGGATCACTTTGAATAGGGAGATATTTGACGGCTAGGGTTCTGTTCTTCATTTCCTTTGATTTTCTGCAGATGCAAAATATAGGGCATGGGCCCTTTTAAATCTCCGTAAAAAAGGTCGGCCAGAGTGTCCCGTTTCAACTGTTTTGGCTGAAGTTTTGGCTGCTCGATTAGGTCCACTTTATTTAGTTGCTGCAATTTGCCCAACAGATAGTGGGCTAGCGGATGGGCTGGACTGCTTATTATTGTCTGTTGAAGCGTATCAATGGCCTGTTTGATTTGAATCAGCGACATATAGGAGTTAGCCAGGAAATACCAGGCTTTGGTAAATTGAGGATCAATTTTAGTAGCCTGCGTATAATAGTTGATAGCGGTTTGCCAGTCGTTATCGCGATGAAAAGCGGCTGCTCCTTTTAGAAAAACCAGACCATTACTGCCAGGATTAAGTTGCTCCACTTTAAACATGGCCAGGTTGAATTGTTTCCATTCACCCCGAAGCCGGTGGTAATCGGCGGCTACTCGCCAGGTTTCATACAGATCCGGTCCATTTTGCTTTAAGATGTGCACCATTTTTTGGACGGCTTTCAATTTGTCAATCCCAATTTTATTTAAGATCTCTATGGCTTTTTCAGTCTGTTTACCATTTTTATTTTTCCGCGCGGCACTTTTGGCCGCATGTTTATTTAAATTGACTAAAGTATAGGATGTAAGCAGAGCGGAATCAGCCCAGGTCAGATAGAGTTGCGCCCGCCAGGCTAGAACTTTTATGGCCTGGGGATGCTTTTTGAGGTGTTGGAGAAATATCGTATCCGCCAGGCTGAAAAGGGCGATATTGTCCTTTTTGAGAATATTCACGGCGTCTTGCCAACTCTTGGGCCGTAAAAGATTAGAGGGGATTTTAGCCTTTTTAGGAGCAGAGAATAATTGCTGAAAAATAGGCTCCAATTGATTAGAGTTGTCAATTGGGGGTTGAGTGCAAAATCCTGGATCTGGCAGAGAAAAAATGATTAGCCAGAAAAGCAAAAAAATAATCAATCGCATTTAATCACCCCGCTCAAGGTTGTACAACTTCTTGAATCAGCATATCTGGGACACTGAGATTTACCCGAAAATTTGAACCCATCTCTTTCTCCTCTATTTCGAGTAAGTTCAAAATGACACTATTTTCCTCAGGCTGCAAAAAAAGGGCAATTGATATCAAATCAGCACATTCATTGCAAGGAGAAGGCAATTTGGTGGGGCTCTCTCCGGTTATAATCTGGCGGGTCCTGGCAGTAAACCACAAACCGGTCTGAAAGCGCTCAGCAAGTTTTTTAAATTGGCCCATAACTTCCTGGATGGCTCCCTGGGTGTTTTCCCATTTAACCCCATCCAAAATAATCAGGTCAGGTTCAAAATG
Organism: uncultured Myxococcia bacterium; assembly: GCA_964617105.1. Lineage (GTDB taxonomy): Bacteria > CAZTWC01 > CAZTWC01 > CAZTWC01 > CAZTWC01 > CAZTWC01. Next base: position 5,647 of record CAZTWC010000063.1, on the reverse strand, counting down.
TAGTTGCCGGCAAGTTTTAATGGTATCCTCCAGCCTGTCCGGGGTGATCTGTCCGTATGGATAGGTTTTTATCATCCTAAATTTGGTGGCAAAACCATAAGTCTCATTCGGATTATTCCAAGACAACCGGTTAGTCAATTGGGAAAATTGGGTTTTGTAAAGGGCCTGGACATCCTGAACATTATTAGTAGCAATATGCAACAGCCGTTTTTCATGGAGAAGCTCATTGAGTCCTATTTGCACCAGACAGGCGCTTTTGCCAACCCCAGCATTGGACAGCAGCACGCCCATATCCCCTTTTTTTAGCGGTAATTTCCCGCTTTTATTGAGTATATTCAGAGGATTTATTTTGTCTGCTTTGCCTAAATCCATCTTTTTATCCTTTCGTAATTATCCTTTCCGGTTTTTTCTGGGCAATTTCTCCTGAATCTCCGCTTCTATTTTTTTGGCAACTTCTGAAGGAACTCTCTGGTAGCGGGAGAACTCCATGGTAAAATTTCCCATCCCCTGGGTAGAGGATCGAAGAGAGGTAGAGTAGCCAAACATCTCGGCCAGGGGCACCTCAGCTTCCACCTTTGAACAGGTGATCTCCTCCTGTGAACCAATAATATTCCCTCGCCGCTGCATCAGATTTCCCATCACATTTCCAGCATACTCCTTTGGCACCTCTACCGACACCTGCATAATCGGCTCTAAGATCTTTGGCACAGCTTTTGAATACACCTGCCGCCATGCTCCCCGGGCGGCTTCTTGAAAAGCCATTTCGCTGGAATCTACCGAATGGGATTTTCCATCGTTTATCACCACCCGGACATTCACCACTTTTGCCCCAATCCGCCTACCTTTTTCCAGCATGGAGGTAAACCCTTTCTCCACCGAGGCTATAAATTGGCGTGGGATAGCACCGCCCACAATACTGTCTTGGAACTCGAAATCCTGGTCGGAATTTGGCTCCAGATATCCAGCGACTCTGGCGTATTGGCCGGCGCCGCCGGTTTGTTTTTTGTGAGTATAATTAAATTTAACCCGTTTGGAGATAGTTTCCCGAAAGGCCACTCTGGGGGGCGAAGTGGTAACTGTTGCCTGATATTCTCTACGGATCCGCTCCAGGTAAACTTCAAGTTGCAACTCCCCCATTCCGCTGATTACGGTTTCATGGCTATCGGGATCCACATGCACCCTAAAGGTAGGGTCCTCCTTGGTAAAACGATTCAAAGCCTTGGCTAACTTGGTCTCAGAAGGGGTGTCTTCTGCTTTCAGAGAAAGGGAGATAACCGGTTCGGGCACATACATGCCGGTCATGGTTACTTCCAGCCTGCCATCGGTAAAGGTATCGCCGCTCTGGCAATCGATGCCAAAGATGGCCACGATATCCCCGGCGTCAGCCTGCTGGATCTCCTCCATCTCATTGGCGTGCATTCGTATAATTCGTCCAGTTTTATGCTTCTGCCTGGTCCGCATATTGATGAGAGTATTTCCTCGCACCAGGGAGCCCTGGTATATCCTCAAATAGGTCAATTGGCCATATTTACCGTCTTCCAACTTAAAGGCCAATGCTACTGTAGGAAGATGGTCGTCACAGGCCAATTCTACCAGGAGCGGGTCATCCTCTTCATAAGATTCCATCTGCTCTTGGGATATAGCTGAAATCTTCCTCTCCATGGGATTAGGCAAATAGTTGGTCACCGCATCCAAAAGGGGCTGAACCCCTTTATTTTTATAAGCAGATCCCATCAAAACCGGAGTTATTTGCCTGGAAAGGGTGCCTTCTCGAATGGCCTGAATAATCTGTTGGGGAGTTACCTGCTCCTCTAAAATAGCCTCAGTGAGTTGATCGGAAACCAGGGAAATTTTATCGAGCATCTTTTCTCTGGCTGTTTCCGCCTTTGCCTTCATGGAGTCAGGAATAGGAATTTGCTGAACGGTTTCTCCACAATCCCCACTAAAAACCATGGCCGTCATGGTTATAAGGTCGATGAGCCCTTCAAAGGAGTGTTCCAGGCCGATAGGTAACTGGAGCAGCACTGGAGTGTGGCCTAGTTTTTCGGCCAATTGTTCACAGACTTCCAGGGGATTGGCCCCTCTGCGGTCACATTTATTGATAAAGGCTATTCGGGGTACCTGGTAGCGGCGCATTTGGCGATCAACTGCCAATGACTGACTTTGAACGCCTCCCACGGCACAGAGTACCAAAATAGCTCCATCTAGAACCCGCAAAGAACGCTCCACCTCGATGGTAAAATCTATATGTCCTGGAGTGTCTATAATATTAATGTGATGGTCGGACCAAACACAGTGTGTAGCAGCGCTGGCAATGGTGATCCCTCGCTCCCGCTCTAACTCCATAGAATCCAGGGTGGCTCCCACCCCATCCCGGCCTTTAACCTCATGCATAGCATGGATCCGTTTGGTGTAGAAGAGTATCCTCTCGGTAAGCGTAGTTTTACCACTGTCAATATGCGCTGAGATACCAATATTTCTGAGATATTTTTTTTCCATTTTTATATATCAATTATATCAATTCTCGAAATCAGGTAGTTGTAATCTAATTGAAGTGACGAGATATTACTCTTTTGTGACTAAATTTTCCACCCTTTTGTAGATGGCATCCCTATTTTATCCTTTTATTTAATTAAGTATGCTAATATGCATGCGCGTATTAAGTTTTTTTTGAGGGAGCCCTAAGGTTTTCTATATGGCGATTATATTTGATCATTGGAGCAGGAACAACGTATGACAACTTTTAAAAAATTGGGAATTTTATCTCCAGCATTGGCAGGCATTCAGGAATTGGGCTTTGAATATCCAATGCCTATTCAAGAAGAGGTTATTCCTGTATTGCTGGAAACTGATGACGATCTTATCGGCCTGGCCCAGACCGGCACCGGAAAAACAGCGGCCTACGGTTTACCTCTGGTGCAACGCACCGATGCAAAAGATAGAAGAACCCAGGTCCTCATTTTGGCACCTACCCGAGAACTCTGTTTGCAAATTTCCAGAGATATGAGGTGTTTTGCCAAACATTTTGAAGGGATACAGGTTGTCACTGTTTATGGTGGGGCTGACATGTATCGGCAAATTAAAGCCCTGCAAAAAGGCGCTCACATTATTGTGGCCACCCCGGGCAGAATGAATGACCTGTTGAACAGACGTAAAAAAATTGACCTTTCAACCCTAAAAACCCTGGTGCTGGATGAGGCTGATGAGATGTTGAACATGGGTTTTAAAGAGGAGTTGGACGAGATACTGGAGCAGACCCCAGAGGAGAAGAGGACTCTGTTGTTTTCAGCCACCATGCCGAGAGAGGTGTTGCAAATTTCCAAGAGATACATGGAAAATCCCCGGGAAATAACCATTGGTATTAAAAATGCCGGAGCCGAGAATGTCCAGCACTTATGTTATGTGATCCGGGAGAAGGATCGGTATCCGGCCCTCAAGCGTATAGCGGATTATAATCCCAACATCTACGGCATTATTTTTTGCCGGACTCGAATGGAGACCAAAGAGATCGCTGAAAAGTTGATCCGCGACGGTTATAATGCCGATGCACTCCACGGTGAATTATCACAGGCCCAACGTGAACATACTATGCACAAGTTCAAGATTAGGAACTTGCAGATGCTGGTGGCCACCGATGTAGCCGCCAGAGGGCTTGATATCAAAGATTTAACCCACATTATTAATTATACTCTCCCAGATGATGACGATATCTATACCCACCGCAGTGGCCGGACCGGCCGCGCAGGAAAAACCGGTATATCCATCGCCCTGATCAACTTGAAAGAGAAGTATAAAATAAAAAAAATAGAGAGGAAACTCAAGAAAACCTTTGAACAGGTACTGGTTCCCAGCGGCAAAGAGATCTGCGAGAAACAACTGCTCACCCTGGTTGATAAAATGCAGACGATAGAGGTTGATCACAAAACCATCGATAAGTTTCTTCCAGTGGTGTATGAAAAACTGGAGTGGTTGAGCCGCGAACAATTGATTAAAAATATTGTCTCTCTGGAATTCAACCGGTTCCTCGATTATTACCGGGATCATAAAGATTTGAACCTGCCCAAAGAGAGAGAGGAAAAATCTTGGCGGAGAGGGGGCAAGGCAGGAAAACCCGGAAAGCCAGGTAAGTTTGGCAAGTTTGGGAAACGGCGCGACAGCAATTTTCCCGAAGTCGGGTACGCCCGTTTTTTCATTAATTTGGGATTCAGAGACAGTGTATCTCCCAGAGAATTAATCGGTCTAATAAACCGTTGCACCAGAAATCGAAATATAGAGATCGGCAAGATCGATCTGGGAAAATCGTTCTCCTTTTTTGAAGTTGACGAGCATTATACTTCCTTAATTCTCGAAGGTTTTGAGGGGATAGACTACAACCACCGGGAACTGGTGGTCGAGGTAGCCAATGAAGAACAATCTTCAGAAAAGAGATTTCGCAAAAAATACGCAAAGCACAAGAAGTTTAAAGGTAAGCGCTAACTCACCTTCTTCCGCAAGGTGATCCGATCGATCTTGCTGTTGTGGCGGCTGTCCACTGGGATATGTTCGATCTGACCTACCGGGATTTCGGGCAACCCCATGACTTTTAGCCCTTCTATTACATCTTTTTTTACTTTTTTCCAATCAGCATTAGTCTCCAGTTGCAAGACTAATCTGCCGCTGCAGTGGTGGCCATTGTCTATAAGGGCGCTGGCTTTTACGCCTGGTATCTCATTTATAGCCGCCTCCACCATGATAGGGTGGATAAGGCGTTTATTGATGAAAATGGTATCAGCCCTTCGGCCCATAATCCACAGCCGTCCCTTTTGATCAAAACGGCCCACATCGCCGGTGCGGTGCCATACGGTACCCTGAGGTGTAAATATCTTGTTTTTTGCTTCTGCCTGGGGATTGTTGACATATCTTTGGTTGACGTGAGGGCCGCTGACTACGATTTCACCCTCCTGTTCATCTTTTACCAGAAAGGGCTCAATTTCCCCTTTACCTTCGGGCATCTCTCCCGGCGGGATGTTTAGCAAAACCACTTTTACGCAGGCTGCCGGCCGGCCCACTAAAAATCCTGGTCCCGGCTCGACTGCCACCTCTTCCATGGGGTTGCTGGCAATCGGTTCTGCCTCGGAGGAGCCGTAGGCTACCTGGGATTGGGCTTTGGGAAAAGAGGTTAATATGTTTTGGCATAACTCTCGTGATACTGGTGCACCTCCCACCACAATGGTGTTTATATGATCAGCAGATTTTGATGCTGCCCCAGGCTGCAGGAGAAAAGCGGTTATTTTGGAGATAAAAGCGGGGGCGCAACTAAGGCTGGTAACCTGGTGACGCTCGACCTGATTCAGGAAGGTGGCTGGATCGATGGCGGCCGGTGCTTTGAGATCCACGGGAGGGAACACGGTGGGCACACCGCAGCAAAGATTATGCAGGGCCACCACCGGAAAACAGGTCATGTTGACCTCCTGGGGATTATAAGGAAAATGTTCCTTTAAGGCTAAGTGCTGGGCAGTAAGCAAAGCGTGAGTGCGGTTTACTCCCTTGGGCATACCGGTGCTGCCGGAGGTAAAGGTTATCAAGGCTTCATCATCTGGATGTGCCACTACTACTAAAACAGTATTCATTTTTTAACTCCAACTACAATATACTCAGAATAAAAATA
>CAZTWC010000062.1:0-15912 GCA_964617105.1 uncultured Myxococcia bacterium | reverse complement strand
GGCTTTTTCGGTGATGTAGGATAGTGTAGTCAATTTCCACACAGATCAAGTCTTCCTCGATGGTTAAACCACTTGCACACCAATTTCTTTTATGATATATTGCCCTACTGAATTGAGCGGAGAGATGACCGAGTTGGCCGAAGGTGCACGATTGGAAATCGTGTGTACCCTTACCGGTACCGTGGGTTCGAATCCCACTCTCTCCGCCAGAGTTTATTATGATAGCCGGGTTCTGCGCAACGTATATTGCGAATTCCGTCAGGCCTGGAAGGGAGCAGCGGTAGCAATCCCTTTGTGTGATGCAGGTTTCCTGGCTATCACCAAAATATTAAGTGTCCCTTCGGAGATCTTAACCCACCTCTTCCCTACGGGAATGTTTATCCCCTCTGTCCAGACAAACTGGACATCTTCCCCACGGTAAAGAGGGTTCCTGCGAATTAACATGGCATACCTGGTTTTAGCGAGAAAATGGCGTCCTCAGACTTTTTCCCAACTGTTGGGACAGGAATTTGTTTCCAGGTCTTTGCAAAATGCCATTAAATTGAAAAGAGTGGCTCACGCCTATCTGTTCACCGGTTCCAGAGGAGTGGGAAAAACCTCTGCCGCTCGAATATTGGCTAAAACCCTCAATTGCCAGGAGGCAAAAGACGATACGGTTGAGCCTTGTAACCACTGCAGTAACTGTCAAGCCATATCCGATAGTACCTTTATGGATGTTCACGAGATTGACGGTGCTTCTAACACCAGTGTGGATGATATCCGGGAGTTGAGAGAAAATGTAAGGTTTCTGCCCACTCTGGGAAAAATAAAAATTTATATTATCGATGAAGTCCACATGTTGAGCAACAATGCTTTTAATGCTTTGCTCAAGACTCTGGAAGAACCGCCTGGCCACGTCAAGTTTATCTTTGCCACCACCGAACCGCATAAAATTCCTGCCACCATTCTTTCCCGGTGCCAGCGCTACGATTTTTACCGGATACCATCCGATAAGATTACCGCCCATCTGAAGAGGATAATGAGTGAAGAGGAGTTGAATTTCAATCAACGCGCTGCTGAACTCATAGCCCAGATGGCGGCGGGAAGCATGAGGGACGCGCTTAGTTTGCTGGATCAAGCAATAGCCTATTGTAGCGAGGAGATAAACGCTGAAGATATTATTAAAATATTTGGGCTGGTAGATAGGCGGTTTATTGGGGAGATGCTGAGTAATATCGCCAGCGGCGGAATAGAAAAAGCCCTGGCCCAGTTAAACACTGCCATAGACAAAGGGGCGGACTTGAAATTGCTTTTTCAGGAGATGGCCCGCTATTTAAAAGATGCTACTGTGGTCAAAATGATGCAGTCTGAGGGTGTATCTCCGGTCAAAAGTCCAGACACTGATTTTAATCTTCAGGTGGAACTGGATCATTTAATTGCCTGGTTCGATATTCTGTGCAAAACTTTTCCTCAATTTAGCAACTCTCCCTTTCCTCAGGTGGTAGCGGAGATGGCTTTGGTAAAAATGGTGACCTTCAGGGGGTTTAGTTCTCTTGACAAGGTGGTTTCAGAGTTGCAGGAGGAGATAGGCAGGCATAAACCTATTTCCGCCAACACCGCCAGGACAAAAGATGCGAGAGATTTACCTTCAGTAAAAGCGGTTGACCGGAAAAGTAATGAACTAAAAATAAAAAAAAAAGAATCATCCCGTCATCATCAACCCAACTTGAGTGATAATAGCCAAAGGGGTGATGTTGTTGATGGTGAAGAGCATAATGAGTATTACCCAGAAAAGGAGATTAAAGAGTGGGAAGAGATTGTTAATTGTGTTCGCCAACACAATGATTTTCTTGCCGGCCTTTTGGATGATTCACGAGTGTTGGGTTTTGAGTTAAAAAATGATAAATGTTGTATAAATATAGGTTTTCCTCGGGAGGCATACGCACTAAGTAAAATTTTGGAACAAAAAACTTGCCTGGAAAAGATAATTGAGGATAATTTTAAGGGAAGATATGTTTTCAATTTTATTGAGAGCGAGGATAATAATCTGGAGAAACAGGGGTTTTCTTTGACCGAGAAATTTGAGCGGGATAGGCGTAAATATCGGGCAGAATTATTTAACCAGGCCCATAATAATCCCTTTATAAAGGAGTTGCAAAAAGTATTTGGAGGAGAAGTTTCCAAAATAGTAACTCCTGAAGGTAAAAAGTTGGAGCCCTAAATTGCTTCTATACGTTAGTAAAAGGTAACAAAAATAGCAAGGAGGATTAAATGGACCTTACCGATATAATGAAACAGGCCCAGTCCATGCAGACCAAGTTTAATGAAATTCAACAAGAAGTCGCCCAAAAAAAAGTGGAAGGCGTATCGGGTGGCGGCATGGTAAAAGTGGTGGTAAACGGCCGGCAGCAGATTATTTCTTTGACCATAGAGCCGGAGATATACGCTTCTGAAGACAAGGAGATGTTAGAGGACTTGATTATTGCTGCTGCCAATAATGCCCTTGAGCAATCGAAGCAATTGTTGCAAGAGGAGTTGAAAAAACTTACCGGCGGATTACCCATGCCCAATTTTATGGGCAATCTTCCTCTCTAGATCCCTCCTAAACCACCTTTCTATGAGCCGAAATAGATGAGACACTCAGTCCCGGTCGCCAACTTGATCTCAAATTTAACCCGCATGCCTGGAATTGGCGAAAAAAGCGCTGCCAGATTATCTCTATTTTTAATTAAGGCAGATGCCGATTATTTGACCAATCTCTCCGAAGCGATAGTAGATATCCGCGATAAAATCAAACTGTGTCAAGTGTGTTTCAATTTAACTGAAGGGGAGGTATGCGATATTTGCCGTAATCCATCCAGAAGCGACAGCACAATTTGCGTGGTTGAAGAGGTTCAACACCTCTGGGCTATTGAGGCTTTGGGAGATTTTCAAGGAAAGTACCACGTTTTGCATGGCGCTCTTACCTCTTTGGGCGAGTTGGATCCGGAAAAATTGAAAATAACCGCCTTGCTAAAAAGAATTGAGGGTGGGGTAAGAGAGGTTATTCTGGCAACTGATACCGACACTGATGGTGAATTGACCGCTATGTATATTGCCAAACTGTTAAACTCTTACCGGGTTACGGTGTCTAGAATTGCTTCTGGTGTACCAATGGGGGGAGAGTTGGAATATATTGATCAAATGACTCTGAGCAGGGCATTGGAGGAGAGAAAAAAGTATTGATTTATTGTTTGTTTTTTTTTAAAGAATCAAATATACTCGGTAGATCTAGAAAAATAGGGATAAAAATTTAAAACCACAAGGAGTTTTGTTATGGCAAGGAAGATGGTACCTTACGATGGAAATACAGCAGTGGCTTATGTTGCCCATGCTACCAACGAAATTATTGCAATATATCCGATAACTCCATCTTCGGGAATGGGAGAGATGGCCGATGAGAAATCGGCCGGGGGCGAGAAAAATATCTGGGGTACAATTCCTACAGTCACGGAGATGCAATCCGAGGGCGGTGCTTCCGCTGCAGTGCATGGCGCTCTGACCAGTGGCGCCCTGACCACCACCTTTACCGCATCTCAAGGGCTGTTGCTGATGATTCCCTCGATGTATAAAATTGCCGGGGAGTTATGCCCCACGGTTTTTCATGTTTCAGCCAGATCTTTGGCTTGCCAGGCTCTATCGATTTTTGGTGATCACTCCGATATCATGGCGGTAAGGTCCACCGGCTTTGGGCTTTTAGGCTCCGGCACCATGCAGGAGATAATGGATTTCGCTCTTATTTCTCAGGCAGTCACTCTGGAATCACGCATCCCCTTTGTCCATTTTTTCGAAGGTTTTCGCGGTTCTCACGAGATTCAAAAGATAGAGGAATTAACTTATGACGATATGAAAACCATGATGGACGATGACTTGGTCAGAGCCCATAAAAGCAGGGGGATGAACCCCGAAAAGCCGATTTTACGAGGGACTTCCCAAAATCCTGATGTCTATTTCCAGGGTCGGGAAACAGTGAACAAGTATTACCTCCAATGTCCCCAGATTGTCCAAAACCAGATGGACAAGTTTGCCAGCCTTACCGGCCGGCAATACCACTTGTTTGATTATGCCGGCATGCCGGAGGCTGAAAATTTGGTGGTGGTTATGGGTTCTGGAGCGGAAACTGTAAACGAAACCATCGACTATGTAAATAAGGACGGCGGCAATTTTGGAATGGTAAAGGTCAACCTTTATAGGCCTTTTAACGTAGAAGCCTTTATTAACACTTTACCGCCTACAGTCAAAAAGATAGCCGTCCTCGATCGCACCAAGGAGCCGGGTGCACCCGGAGAGCCGCTTTACCAGGATGTTTGCTCTGCTCTCTATGAGGGTCATGCCAAGAATATGACTAAATTTCAGCAACTACCTCAGGTAATTGGCGGCCGGTACGGTTTGGGCTCAAAAGAGTTTACCGCAGCCATGGTCAAGGGAGTGCTGGATAACTTGAATTCCGATAATCCCAAGGACCATTTTACTATAGGCATCAACGATGATGTTGCCAACACCAGTTTAGATTTTCAAACTGATTTCTCTGCCGAAGGTGACACTTATGGCGCGCTTTTCTATGGTCTTGGTTCTGATGGCACCGTTGGCGCGAACAAAAACTCGGTAAAAATAATCGCTGACAACAGCGACAAATACACTCAGGCCTATTTTGTCTACGATTCTAAAAAAGCGGGCGCGGTAACGGTTTCCCATTTGCGTATTGCCGATGAACCGATTCGCAGCCGCTACCTGGTATATAATGCCGATTTCGTGGGTTGCCACAATTTTACCTTTCTGGAGAAATTTGATATTTTAAAGTATGCCAAACCTGGTTCAACTTTCTTGTTGACCTCTGAATACAATGCCAAAGAGGTTTGGGACAAGATGCCTCGTGAGATCCAACAGCAACTGATCGATAAAAAAATGAAACTTTTCGTTATCGATGCCATAAAAATCGGAGAAGAGATCGGCCTGGGAGCCAGGATCAATGTTATTATGCAAACCGCATTTTTTAAGATTTCCGGGGTTATTGACCAGGGAGTGGCAATTAAGGCTATCAGGGATGCGATACAAAAAACTTATGGCAGTAAAGGCGAAAAAGTGGTGCAGATGAATGTGTCCGCCATAGACCGGGCTATCGAAGGGATCGAAGAGGTGGAAATTCCCAGCCAGGTAACCAGTTCCATTACCCGTCCAGACGTGGTTCCAGAGCATGCTCCCGACTTTGTTAAAGATGTAACCGCCATTATGCTGCGACAGGAAGGCGATGATATGAAAGTTTCCCAGATGCCTGTTGATGGCACCTGGCCGGTTTCTACTACCCAATATGAAAAGCGCAATATCGCCCTCAGTATTCCGGTTTGGAATCCTGAAAGTTGCATCCAGTGCGGAGCTTGCTCCCTCTATTGTCCTCACGCTGCCATCCGGATGAAAATTTACGATCCATCCAAACTGGAAGGAAAACCGGAAACTTTTAAATCGATTCAGGCAAGAGGAAAAGAGTTTAAGACCATGGCCTGTACACTGCAGGTGGCGCCGGAAGATTGCACTGGTTGTGGAGTTTGTATAGAAACCTGTACTTCCAAGAAAAAAGATGCTATTTTATTGGAGCACCAGACTCCTCTGCGGGCCAGCGAGGCAGAAAACTGGAAGTTTTTTCTCAACCTGCCCGAAGTAGACAGCAAATTGGTCAAGCCGGCTACGGTCCGGGGGAGCCAGTTGATCAGGCCCCTATTTGAGTTCTCCGGTGCTTGCTCCGGTTGCGGCGAAACCCCCTACGTCAAACTGATGACTCAGTTGTTTGGCGATCGGGCCATCATTGCCAATGCCACCGGCTGCTCCTCTATTTATGGAGGTAATCTTCCCACCACCCCATACTGCACCAGAGATGATGGCCGTGGTCCTACCTGGAACAATTCCCTGTTTGAAGATACTGCAGAGGTAGCCATGGGAATGAGGCTTACGGTAGATAAGTTTAACCAATTTGCCCTGGAGTTGGTCGATAGAGTTATGGCCATGGATGAGGGGAAAGAGATTGCCGATCTGCTGCAAAGCATAAAGAACGCCGATCAAACTACTTTGGATGGAATCGAAGCGCAGAGGCAGCGGGTATCTAAACTGAAAGATTATTTATTGGCCAACACCTTTGACCTGGGCCAGCATTTGACAAGCGTGTCTGATTATCTGATCAGCAAGTCAGTATGGGGTATTGGTGGAGATGGCTGGGCCTACGACATTGGCTACGGCGGCTTGGATCATGTCCTGGCCTCAGGTAAAAATGTTAACCTTTTGGTTTTGGATACTGAAGTTTACTCCAATACCGGCGGCCAGCAATCTAAAGCGACTCCCCGCGGTGCGGTGGCACAGTTTGCCGCCGGCGGAAAGCCGCTCCAGAAAAAAGATATGGGCCTGATTTTTATGTCTTATGGCAATGTTTATATTGCCAGCATAGCTATGGGCGCCAACCGGAACCAGACGGTAAAGGCTTTTGCCGAGGCAGAGGCTTACGACGGCCCCTCCCTGATATTAGCCTATTCCAACTGTATTGCCCACGGTATCAATATGACTACAGGGATGGATGAGCAGAAAAAAGCAGTGCTATCTGGTCACTGGCCTCTTTATCGTTACAACCCGGATCTAGCCAAACAGGGTAAAAACCCACTGGTATTGGAAAGCAAAGAGCCGTCAATATCCATGGAAGAGTACACTATGGGGGAAAACCGGTTCAGAGTGCTGAAAAAACGTAATCCTGAAGCAGCGGCTACTTTTTTGAGGCAGTCACAAAAAGATGCTGTACATAGGTATAATCTCTACAAACAGTTATCTCAAATTGATTATTCACATTGCCTTGATCAGTAAAGAACAAAAGATACCAACTTTATTGACATATAATTAAGATTCGGTTAAGTTTAAGAACACTTTGTAAATTTTATGAAATAGTAAACCGTTTAAGGGAGGATAAATAGATGTATCTCAGGACCTGCTCGTTTGTAGTGGCTCTGCTAATTGTATTGGCCGGCAGTCTTGTTTGCGCCCAGACGGGCATCGGCTTGAAGAGTTCAGACGATACCTACAACATTAAAATTAAAACCCTGGAAGAAAAAGTTAATGAGTTGAAGGAAAAAATATTCCGGTCAAAAGCCAGGTTGATCCTCTTGCAGGAAACGGTATTACATGGTGTAATTGCAGGCGCCAGGGCTGTTTTAACCCATAAAAATGATTTGGGAGGCAACTTTCTGTTGGATACTGTCAGTTATTCCCTTGATGGTGCACCCATATTTACCAAAACTGATATGGATGGGGAGTTGAACCTAAAAAAAGAGATAGAAATTTTCAACGGCAGCATTGTTCCCGGCAATCACAACGTTGCGATTTCAATGACTCTAAAGGGAGGAGGTTTCGGCCTTTTTTCCTATTTGGAAGGATATAAGTTTCGGGTCAGATCTAGTTACACTTTTTCTGCTGAAGAGGGCAAGGTAACTAAAATCAATATAGTTGGGCATGAAAAAGGCGGTGTTACAACCCCGCTAAAGGATCGGCCTGCTATAAAATACGATGTAGAAGTTAAAAAAGTAAAAGCCTCAAAGGCCAAAAAAAATTAGTAAAAAGGGAAACTATATTTTAGCCATCACTACTGGTAAGAGATATTTTCTCAATTATTAAGCCCCCGCTGCCCGCGGGGTTTTGCACTTTATACCCGATTCAGTAGTTGGCCAAGAAGGGAACTCCGTAGTAGTTTCCTAATTTTATAAGGTTTTATATAAGGTTATAGACAAAAGGAGAGGTCGTGGATAAATACAATCGATATAGATTTATCCCATATGGTCTTGCCGCGTTGCTTTTAGCGCTGATATCCACCTGGTCCCATGCCATGGATGCGTCCAAATTTGGGAGTAAATTACAAAATGTGGAGATGCAGTTAAATAAAATCACCAAGCAACTATCCGATACCCGGGGAATGTATAAAAGTGTGTACAACGAACCGGTAAAGGAGCGGGCCTACCGCAGAATGAATGACGGACAGGTTCTTTTTTTAACTAAAGACTACCTCAGTGCCTCCATACTTTTTTTTGAAATTATAGAAGACCCCAAATTGGCCAAACATTTATCCCGGGAAGATGTCCTCTACCATCTGGCCGAGTCTCTACATCAAATAAAAAATAATTTGTCGGCCCGAAAATATTTTAAGAAATTGATCAAAACCGGCAGCCCCAAATATTTTCAAACCGCCATGGCCAGGCTGGTAGAACTCTCCCTGGATTTAAATAAATACGAGGATTTTGAGAAATACTATCGTCAATTGTTCAAAAGTGTCCCTGCTGATAAAATTGAGCCTCATATACCATATCTATACGCTAAATCGCTATATAGGCAGAGAAAATATAAAAAAGCGTTGAAATATTTTTCCAATATTAATGCCAACAACATTTTCTTTTTTCAGAGCCGGTATTTTATCGGAACCATACTTGTACATTTAGGTGACATTAAAAAGGCCATTAAGTCTTATGAAGCCATCAAGAGTTACAATGCCCAAACTGAAAATCAAAAGTATATCCGGGAGTTGGCAAAATTGGCCCTGGGCCGCCTGCATTATGAACAGGGCGATTTTTATAAGGCTTTAAACGAATATCAAAATATTCGCAAGGAGAGTGAATTTTTTTCCGAATTTTTGTTTGAAACCGCCTGGGCCTATATCCAGTTAAAGAACTATGACAAAGCTCTTCATACTCTGGATATGCTGGTGATGACCGATGCCAAAGGAATAAATACCTTGGAAGCACTTTCTTTACGCGGTGATTTGTTGATGAAAATGAAGCGTTATGATGAGGCATCTGAGCAATACAGCGAATTATTGGCTAAATACGGAAAAGATAAAAAGCAGTTAGAGGCCTTGATTAGAAAGAGGGGGCAAAGAAAAAAATATTTTGATGAATTGATGAAGTACGATAAAAAGAAATTTGATGCCGCTGGTATTCTGCCGCCGCTGGTTTTAAAAATGGCGGAAGCTGAGACCAATATTGAGATGACCTATGCCTTGATTCAAGAATTACGCAGTAGTAAAAAGTATATCGATGAGTCAATACGGGTTATCGAAAAACTAAACGTAGCCATGAATGTAGGTAACAATGTAGATATCTTTCCCCGGTTGAAACAGGGCAGGGCTCAGGGGGTTGAGTTGGAACACAAACTCATTGAACTCCAGGACCGCTTGAATACCATAGAGGAAGAGGTGCTTAGTGCTATGCCCAAGAGCGCTATGACCCAAAAAAGAGAGCACCGGGATAAATATATCGATGTATTTAACGGGATAGACAAAGATGCTCCGCAACTTAAATTTGTCCTGGAAGATTTGGGTAAACGTTTTCAGGAGTTGAAGAAAAAAAGATCCCGCATGGAGAAAAAGGTTAACAATCCTGAATTGAGAAACTACATAAAAACCGAGATGATAAAAGAGGAGCGTAATCTCAGCCAGTTGGAGTCAGAATACAATAAGGTTATGAAAGAAGTTTATAAGGAGAGAACCAAATTGGGATTAAAACTAATCGAGATGCGCGACAACAAGTCTTCCGATCGGTTAAAAACTTCTGATTTGGCTCGATTAAAAACGGTTAAGGGCGAGAGAAAACGGTTGCAGAAACTGTTTAATGCTTTGCCCAAGAATAGCACAGGGTTTAAACGGCGGAGTAAAAAAATGTCCTCCAAGATAGGAAACCTGGAAAAAACTTGTGTTAAGCTAAAATATCATATTGATGGGATGAAAGCCCAAATGGGGGCGGTAAAAAAGTGGATGATTGAGGTGGGTGACCAGACCGAAGACCGGAAAGCCTACAACCGTCTAGGAAAGAATATCGCCAGGGGAGAAAAAGAGATCAAACGCCTGGACACTGACTATTCCAAACTGTTCTCTGAGGTACAAAAGGAGAAGACCCTTTTAGGGATTGGAGGCGCTACTTTGACCCACGAAGATCAGATCCGTCTGCAGTTTAAAGAGGCTCTTACTGAAGAGAGGACAATTTATAAGAAGATTAGGAAAAAATTGGATATCCGAGCATCGGGTCTGATGGATTCGATAGAGAGGTTACGGACCAAAGAGAGGCGATTGAGCAAAGATGTTAGGGGATTTTATGCCAGCCTGGAAAAAATGGTAGGCAATAAGATAAAGTACTATAAAAAAGAGTTGGGAACTCAAAAACGGGCCCTGGCTAGTTATCAGCGAAATATAGATAAGATAGAAAATCGGGCCGCCAATATAGTGGGTGAAGTGGCGTCAAATTCTTTTAAACAGGTTAATGAAAAACTGGATCATATTATTTTAAAAGCCAATTTGGGTCTAATCGATGTGGCTTGGCAAGAAAAGAAAAATATCGCCGAAAAATACAAAAAGTTGAGCATCAAAGAGGGTAGCACTTTACAGGTGTTTGACGGTGAGTTTGGTGAGATATTAAAAGAGTTGGAGTAGTAAGAGATTATGGGAAAAATCTTCTATAAATCTGCAATCGTCTTGATGGCAGCCTGCCTGGTGCTTTTTTGTGTATCGTCTATGGCGTCGGCAAAAGCGCAGGAAAAAATACAAGATAAAAATAAGGCGGCTCAGCATGCCATCTTGAATGAATTAATCCAAGAGATAAAGGCTTACGAAGAACAAATCAGAGATTTCAGAAAAGAGATCCAGTTGTTGATCGAGAAAAAGTATAACCGTAAGCGGAAAAGGATTAGAAATAAATACGCCAAACATATCCAAGAGTTGGAAGCAGAGGAGCGGGCGCGCAGAGACGAGGCGATAAAGAAGTTTGAAGAGTTTGTCAGCCGTTATCCCAACCATAAAATCTATACCCCTCATGCCCTTTATCGATTAGCGGAACTTCATTTTGAAAAATCGAAAGAAGATTATTTTGAGGCGGAGGAAACATATCAAAAAGATTTGGAAAAGTTTGACAAAGGCTTGATTAAAAAGGAACCAGCTCCTCCAAGGCAACATTTTGAACGGACCATCGCCTTAGAACAGAAAATTGTTTCCCGCTTTCCAGAATATCCACTGGTAGATGGTGCCTATTATCTGCTAGCCTATTGTTTGGATCAGCAGGGAGAGTTGACCCAGGCGGCAGAAACCTTTAGAGAACTAATTGAAAAATCCCCGGATAGTAAATTTATCACTGAGGCTTGGATTCGTATCGGTGAATTCAATTTTGACGAGGCAGAACTGACCAAGGCATTACACGCATACAGCCAGGCGATGAAAAATGAACAACATCCTCTGTACGATAAGGTTTTGTACAAAATGGCCTGGACATATTATAGGATGGCGGGCCCCGATACTCAGGAGTATTTTCAAAAATCGGTTGATTATTTTACCAAACTGGTAGATTTTTATGAAAAAAAGGGAAAAGACGCATCGGCTGACATGAAAGAAGAAGCCTTGCAATATATTGCGGTATGTTATGCTGAAGAGGGTTGGGGTGGCATTGATAATCTGAATAAATATTATCACTCCCTGGGAGGGAGAACCTACGAGGTTGATATTTACCGCCGTTTGTCCAAGGCTTTTTTTGAACAGACCAGGTATGATGAAGCAATAAAAGGTTATAAGATAATTTTGGACAAGGAGCCTTTGGCAGAAGATGCACCGGAGTTACAGGTTAAAATCATTAAGGCTTTTCAGCAACTGCGGAATTTTGTTCGGGTGGCGGAAGAAGAGGAAAGGCTAGTTGCGACCTACAGTCCAGGAACCAAGTGGTATAAGGCCAACCTGACCAAGGCTGAGGTGATGAAAAAAGCGGAGGAGTTAACTAAAAGATCGCTTTTATCGGCATCTGGTTTTCATCATCGACAGGCCCAAAAGTTAACCGAAGAAGGGCGATTTTCTGAGGCGGTAGAGGAATACAAAATCGCTGCTAACTCTTATTCTGAGTATTTAAAGAGATATCCTTTTGCTAAAAACATTTACGATTTGACCTATCTGTATGCGGACGCTCTCTATTTTTCTTTTCAATATGAAATGGCGGCTGAACAGTATGTTTTGGTAAGAGATACCAAGACTAATCAGAAATATTTGCAAGACTCCACTTTCGGGGCCTTTGATTCTTACCGGATGCTAGTGGAACAGTTGATTCGAGAGGGTAAACTTGAGATAAAGGAGAAACCGGTTCCCGATCCTGCGGATGTTACTCCTAAAGAAATTATCCCGGTTGAACCGGAAGAGATCCCGGAGGACTTTTTAAAACTAGTCAGTGCTGGTGATATGCTACTTAAGATGACCCCAGATCACGAACAGGCTTCGAAGATCATATATCAGACTGCCGAAAGATACTATAGTTACCGCCATTTTAATGAAGCGCGCACTCGCTTTTTAGACATCATTAAAAGATTTCCCCGGGAACAGTTGGCCAATTGGTCCGCCAATTTGATTGTTAACAGTTATTTAATTGAAAATGACTATGACAATATTGCCAAGATAGCCAGTCACTTCCTGGAATCTGGTCTATCTGCCCATGATAGTGTTTTTGTTGAAGGACTAAAGATCAATCGGGTCGGGGCTCTGTTTAAAAAGGCCACCTTGCTTTTTAATAAAAAAGAGTATGATGAGGCATCCAATTTATATATTGAACTAGTAGATCGCTTTCCAACCAATCGTTTTGCAGATAAGGCGCTTTTTAATGCAGCTCAGGCTTACATGAAGGTAAATCGATTTAACTCTGCTATGAAGACCTATGAGCGGATCCCCAATGAGTATCCTCAATCGGAATTGGCTGATGAGTCGCTTTTTTATGTAGCCAATGCTGCTGATAAAAACTTTGAATACGAAAAAGCGGTCAACAGTTACTTGCGGTTGGTTGATCAATACACTAACTCTAAAAACCGGGCCAACGCCATGTACAACGCCGCCCTTATTCTGGAGTATTTACAGGATTATTCTCGGGCTGCTTCCAATTTTCAGCGTTATGCCATTATGTTTCCAGAGCAAAAAGACGCTGCCGACATGTTTTATCGTTCGGCTCTGGTGATGGAAAAGAAAAAGGATTATCGGGGGATGATAAAGTCCCTGCAACGCTTTATTCGTCGTTATGGAGCGGAAAAAGAGCAGGCGGATCGGGTGGTGGAAGCCTATCTTAAAATAGCCGATGTCTACGAAAAACAGAAAAATAGAAAACTGGCGGATAAATTTTACACCAAAACCATAGATGAATTTTATCGACGGGGAAAAACCCCAAAGGATCATTCCGCCTATTTTGCTGCCAAAGCCAAATTTATCCTGATGGATAGACAGTTTGAGCCTTATGCCAGGGTAAAGTTTACCGGCCGGCCCAAAAAAGATAAGAAGTTGTTGGAGAAAAAGGCAGAGTTGAACAAATCTCTAAAAGATGTGTACAAGGAGGTATTTCCCTTTAAGATTGTTGAGTGGACTCTGGCCTCATTTTATCGCCTCGGGTATGTAGATGAAGAATTTTCCAGAGCACTGTTTGATGCGCCTGTTCCCAAAGGTTTTAGCATGGAAGAGGCGGATATGTACCGTATGCAACTGGAGGATTTTGCCATGCCTATTGAAGAGAGGGCTGTGGCAGCATATCAGAAAGTTATCCAGGAGTCGGAGAAATTCAAAGTTAGTAATGATTGGGTGGAAAAGGCCAAAGAGAATTTAAACCGCTACCGACCGGTGGAATTCCCCCTGAAGAAAAAACCAAAATATGTTTTTGAAGAGAAGCGGTTTTCGGGTAAGGGATTGGTTTATTATTTGAAAAAAGGGGAGAAGGTGGAGGAGATAAAGGTGAAGGGGATCGACAAAGAGAAGCTGCCTGAGGTTGAAACGCCTCCAGCCGCTCCGTCAACCGAAGAGGGAACAGGAGAGGAAACCGCCCCGCCTGCTCCGGCAGAAAATACAGAAGAACTGGGTGAACAGCCACCTGCTGAAGGTGAACAACAATCTGAGGCAGAAGAAACTGCGAACCAGGAAGAGGATAGTTCTCAAGAAGATGGTAAGACTGAATCTTCAGAAGAGGTCAATTCAGAAGAAGAAGCCGTGCAAAAAGAGACTGAGGAAACTACTTCGGAAGAAGAGGGAGAGTCTGAAGCACCCTCTGAAAATGAAGGGGAAACCGAAGAGAGTTCTTCGGATGAAGAGAGTGGTGAAGAGGAGTCTACAGAGTAAAAACCCAATTTTAACTTGCTATTTAGGCTGTAGGATGATAATTAATTTCATCTTTTATTATCCGGATAATAATATTAATATATAGGGTGAATTTAGAATCAAAGGTATATGTTAGAGAAAATAAAAACAAAAGTTTTTTCGGTAATGACCATGCTATTACTGGTTTATGGTTGCAGTTCTGCTCCACCAAAACCAGATGAAACCGCCTCGGCTCAACCCATGGCCGTCGAAGAGCAACAACAACAGGATGAATCAAAAGAGACTGTAGATGCCTCTGCGTCTGAAGAAGAGGTAGCAGAAGAGGAAGAATCAAAACCCAAGGAGCCAGTTTTTTCTCCCAGTGACGAGTTGTTCATGGAAGGAACACGACTTGCCTTTGTGGATTACCAAGGAGCCATGTCAAAATACCAGGAGGCGATTAAAGCAGATCCTGATTATGTTTTGGCTTATTTCAACCTGGGGGTTTTAAACGAACAATATGAAGAGATAGAAAAAGCGGTTGGGTATTATAACCAGGCATTGGAGAAAAATCCGGAATTTATTCCTGCAATCAATAACCTGTTGAATATCTACTTAAACTCTGACAATCGCGACCAGGCGGACGAGTTAGTTAATAGTAAAGTTAAAGCTTTTCCCAAAAATTTGGAAATAAGAAATCAGTTAGCCTATTTTTACCGGCGAACTGGACGTAATGATGACGCCATTAAAGAGATCAGGGCGGTTTTGCGTGATGATGAGAAAAATACCGGAGCTCAGTTGCAATTGGCACCCATTTTTTTCGCAGATGGTAAATACGAATTGGCCCAGGCTATATATAAGAATATATTGGAGATTGACAATAAAAGTAGTGAGGCCGAATATGGTCTGGTGCGAATATATTTAAAAGACGACAAAATAAAAGAAGCCAGAAAACACACTGAAAATGCCTTGAAATATACTAAGAACTTTCCTGAATTGAGATTAAATTACGGCATAATTTTAATAGAGCAGATGGAGTATAAACTGGCGGTGGAACAGTTGGAAATCGTCACCAAGAGTTATCCGAAATACAAACAAGCCTATCTACCGCTGGCCAATGCCTATCGAGCCAATAAACAGTATAAAAAGTCGGAAGAAATATACCTGCAATTGATGGAGGACCAAAAATTTCAGTATCAATCTCAGGTGTTATATAATTTGGCTATTCTCTATTTAGATGAAGATATTCCCGGAGTAGATAAAGTCGATAAGTTTCAAAAATCTTTGGACTATTTTGAGAAGTACCAAAAATCTTTGGAGATGACGGAAGAGGAAAAGGAGAGGGTGGAAGGGTTTATCAAACTGGCCAAGAGAGAAAAGAAACGGGAGAGAAAGAGACGGGAGAGGGCGGCTAAGAAAAAAGCGCGTGAACTTGAGCGTCAACAAGAACAGGAAGTAATAAGAAAGGCAGAAGAGGTCCGTAAAGCCAAAGAGTTAGAAGAGCAGCAAAAGAGAGAGTTAGAGTTACAACAACAACAGGAAACTGAGGCACCAGGTGTGGCTTCCGAAACCCCTGGTGAATTGCAGCCAGAAACTGAAACTGCGGCACCGGAAGAGGGTGAATTTGAGCCAACTGAAGATGTTCAACCTCCGTCAGAAGAGGGTGTTGCCCCGGAAGTAGACGAATCTACTCCAGTGGAAACTGTCCCCGCCGAAGATACGGCAGCGGAAGAATCAACCCCATCTGAAATGGCACCAACGGAAACCTCGGCTGAGGAGACTGAAACTCAGGCCGAGTCGCAGCCAGAAAC
>CAZTWC010000061.1:0-15989 GCA_964617105.1 uncultured Myxococcia bacterium | reverse complement strand
GCCAGCCAGATTATCAGCGTAGATAACACCAGGCTGAAAAAGGAGAACATGCGGGCGGGAGTAAAAGAGGGACCGAAGATTTTTACAAAAAAAGCCATCAAGGCAATATAAACCGGTGGATAGTCGGTTACGAACAGTTTCGGCTCTTGATCTATAGGGGTATAGATCGGTTTGCCGTCTTTCAGCCGCACCGCTGAATTGAGCAGATATCCCTCATCTTGTTCCACTTCAAAAGGATAAAACGCCTCCTGAAAAAATTGAATGGTGATAGCCAAAGCAATAAAAAGAGAGCAGGCTATAAGTAGATATCTGGCGTTTTTCTCCATAAGTATAATTGGCCCGGTTTGGTCATTGGACGGGATATATTTTGTTGCCTGGCTTTCTATTGCATGGTCAGGGCCATTAGTGCTTTGGCAGTGTGGAGACGGTTTTCCGCTTCATCGTAAATAACTGAATGGGGGCCGTCAATTACTTCATCGGTAACTTCTTTTCCCCGCTCAGCCGGCAGGCAGTGCATGTAGATGCTCTTCTTTTTGGTCAAATCCATGCGGCGCTGGTCGCAGATCCAGTCTTCATATTTGCAGGCCAGTTTTAGCGCCTCTTCGGGCTGTTTAAAAAGTTCCAAAACTCCCCAACTCTTGGGATAGACTATATCGGCATCTTCAAAAGCATCGTCCATGTTGTCTGCCACTTCGAATTTCACTCCGTTTTCCTGGGCATTTTGCTTGGCCTGCTCCATGATCTCGGGCATCAACCTAAACTCTGGTGGATGCACCAGGGTCACATCCAGGCCAAACCGGGGCATCAACATGATCAGTCCCTGAGGCACTGAGAGAGGTTTGGCATAACTCTTGGTAAAGGCCCAACTTACTACAATTTTTCTACCCCGCAGATCACCGGGAAATTTTTCTTTGATGGTCATAATGTCAGCCAGGGTCTGGCAGGGATGATCGATGTCGCACTGCATGTTGAGCACTGGCCGGTTGGCGTATTTTGCCACCTCCCGCATATAGGCGTTGCCCTCACCGGGAACCAAATCGTGGCGGATAGCAATGCCGTGACCGTAACGGGAAAGAATGATGCCGGTATCCTTGGGGGATTCACCGTGAGATATCTGCATCACTTCCGGGGTCAGGTCGTGAGCATGACCGCCTAGTTGGGTTATACCGGCTTCAAAGGAATTACGGGTGCGGGTGGATTTGTCAAAAAAGAGCATAAACAGGGTCTTGTCCTGCAGCAGCCGGTGTGGTTCTCCCAGGGCAAACCGGCGTTTGAGGTCAAAAGAAACGTCCAGGGCAGTATCCAACTCTTCTCTGGTCCAGTCCTGGGTAGAAATATAATCTTTGCCCGATAAATTGGTATTCATAGTTCTTCTCCTTAATCACTTGTTAATCTAAAACCAGCACTTTTGCGCCGCGGATTTTTCTTTCCTTCAGTTCCATAAGAGCCTGGTTGGCATCCTGGAGGGGGTATTCCTGCAACTCCGGCTTGATTTTCATCTCTGCGGCTATTTGGAGAAATTCCCTTACATCATGCCGTTCAACATTGGCTACGCTTTTAATCTCTTTTTCCATCCACAAATGGGCGGGATAGTCCAGATTGAGTAGATAATCCTTGTCGATCTCTTCTTTGCGGATAGCGTTGATTACCAGCCTGCCGCCGGGGGTTAGATTGGCCAGGGCTTCTACCACCGGCTTCCACGCTGGAGTAGTGTCGATAATGGTGTCCAATAGTTCCGGGGCTCTCGCACCAATATCTCCAGCCCAGACAGCTCCCAATTCCAGAGCGAATTCCCGCTCTTTAGGGCTGCGGGCAAAGACAAATATATCACTACCTGGGTACTTATGCATCACAATTTTCATTACCAGGTGTCCAGAGGCGCCAAAACCGGTCAAGCCCAGGGTTTTTTCAGCGGCCAGGTTGCTGAGACGCAAAGAGCGGTACCCGATAGCGCCGGCACACAACAGGGGGGCGGCTTCACTGTTTGAGAAAAAAGGGGGGATAGGATAGGCAAATTTTTCCTTTACCTTCATATATTGGCTATACCCACCATTGACATCCCGCCCGGTGGCGGTGAATTGGGAGCACAGGTTCTCTTTACCCTCCCGGCAGAGTTGGCATTGACCACAGGCAGAATAGATCCAGGCAATTCCCACCCGGTCTCCAAGGGAAAAGTCTCCACATTCAGGGCCGATTTTTTCTACTTTACCAACCGCCTGGTGTCCCAGTACTATGGGCAGAGATGGCGGCGGGGTTCGGCCTTCTATTTCGTCCAATTCTGTATGGCAGACTCCGCAGGCGGAAATTTTGACCAGAATTTCCCCTTTTCCAGGTTGCGGCATAGGGATATCCTGCAATTTTAAGGGAGTGGGGTTTTCTGCCAAATTACAAATCGCAGGCAATACCATTGCTTTCATCGGTTTACCTTTTTTAATCAATGTACGGGAAGTTGGTATTATTGTCGCGCCACCATTTTATAGGAGATGCAGTCCCAAACCGGGCAGATATGTTTACACATCAGGCAGCCGAAACAGCGATCTTCATCTACTGTGGGTTTACGGTCTTCTCCCAGGGTAATGGCCTGGTTTCCAGCATCCTGGCAGGTGATGTAACACTGGCCGCAACCCAGGCAGAGATCCCTATCTATTTGACTGCGGGCTTCTACTCCGTGGTTAAGCAGGTCGGGGGTGACCAGGTTTTCCAGCGCTTTACCGCACACCTGATCGATAGAGTCAAACCCTTTTTCTTCCATGTAGTCTGACAGCCCTTCGATCATCTCTTCCACTATTCTGTATCCGTAGCGCATAATACTGGTAGTTACCTGTATGGTGGAGGCGCCCAGCAGAATATAGTGCAGCGCATCTATCCAGGTGACAATGCCGCCCATGCCTGACAGGGGAAGATTTAGTTGCTGTTCCCTGGCCAAATCAGAGATAAATCGGAGCCCTATGGGTTTGGCCGAAGGGCCGGAAAAACCGCTGACCGTGGATTTGCCATCCACGTTGGGCAGGGGAATAAATTTGTCGATATCTATGCCAGATATACATTTGATGGTATTGATAGCGGAGATAGCATCTGCTCCGCCCCGTTTAGCCGCCAGAGCCGGCAGGGTCATGTCGGTGACATTAGGGGTCATCTTGGCGATAATCGGTATGCTGGTCACCTTTTTACAGGCCACAGTAAATTTTTCAATCAGGTCTTCGTCTTTGCCCACATCGGAACCGGTACCTTCATAGGCCATCTGCGGGCAGGAAAAGTTTAACTCCAGCAGGTCGCCGCCGGCATCCTGGCAACGATGGGCCAGGTCTGACCAGTCGTCCTCTTTTAGCCCCATTATGCTGACAATCAGCACCCGGTTGGGATATTTCTTTTTCAAATAGGTGATATCTTTAAGGTTTTCTTCCAGGGTGCGGTCGCTGATCATCTCTACGTTTTGTAATCCCACCACCCGTTTTTCCTGGTAATGGTAGGCGTTCAATCTTGGCGAAGGATGGGTGATCCGTAAATCCCGGCCCACGGTTTTAAACACCACTCCGCCCCAGCCGGCATCATAGGCCCGTTCTACCATTTCAGCGGTGTTGGATACAGGTGATGAAGACAGACAAAAAGGATTTTCAAATTCTACGCCGCAAAAGTTAATTGCCAGACGATTGTTGTTTTTCATTATCTCAACTCCTTCATAAATCAATCTTGAAGATACTTGTTGATCGCCACAGCAGCATTTTTACCGTCTCTTACCGCTTCCACCACTGTGGATGCTCCTCTGGAGATGTCGCCGCCAGCGAAGATCCCGGGACTTGAGGTGGCTAAACTGTCATCATCGGTTTCTATTAAGTTGCCTTGTTTATTAAATATATTAAGTTTATTAAGTGAAGCGAAAATCTCCTGATTTATTTCATCCACACCGGCGCCAATAGCCTGGATTACCGCTCCCACCTTAATGCTAAAATTAGTATCCGGGATGGGACGAGCGTTGTGCGGAAGTAATATTCCCGGCTCTATCCACTCACATTCAACCCCATCTATTTGGGTGACTATATTGTTTTCACCTTTAATATTTTCCACTATACACTGGCTTTTGAAGATAATATGGTTGGCCCGGGCTAATTCCAGGTCGGTTTCAGCGGCTGGCAACTCTTGCAAAGCCTCCAGGCTGATGGCGTAAATTTTTTTGGCGCCCAGATATCTGGCAGTGCAGGCTGCATCCATAGCCACCGAGCCGCCGCCGATAATGGCCACGTTTTTATTGGCTACCATTTTTGCCGCTTCCCCGTTTGCCCCATCTATTTTGGCGGAGCAGAGGAAATTGGCGGAATCTGTCACCCCCTCCAGGTCAGAGCCAGGGAGGTTCAGGTTATGTTGCTTTTGGAGCCCCACGGCCACTAATACTGCCTGAAAACCTTGCTCTAACAGTCCTGTTACCGCATTTTCTCCCTGGATAGGGTGATTGGTCTTTAAGCAGATCTCTTTGGTCAAAATATCGGCCAGATCCTGGTCCAGGTCAACCGTCTGGCAACGAAACTCGGGAACTCCATAGCGCAAGATCCCTCCGGCCTGTTCTTTAGTTTCAAATATGGTCACCTGGTGTCCTAAAAGCGCTAACTCCCTGGCTGCCGACAGGCCGCAGGGTCCGGCGCCGATAATGGCTACTTTTTTGCCAGAGTTTTTATCTATATTTGGCAGAGGAATTTTAAATCCTCTTGAACGGCCGTAATCAACGGCAAATTTTTGCAGAGCACCAATTTTGATAGGCTTGTCCAGGCCGGCCCGGGAGCAGCCCTGGGCGCAGAGTTTATCGGTGGGGCATACCAGTCCGCAAACTCCGCCCAAGGGGTTGTTGGTAAGAATAGTGCGAGCCGCTCCTTTAAAATTTAGCAAATGGATTTTCCGGATAAATTTAGCCGGGTCAGTTCCGGCCGGGCATTGCTGGCTGCAGGGGGCATCGTGACAGAGCAGGCACCTGGAGGCTTCATCCATAGCCGACTGCAGGTTGAGGTTCTTTTTTAACCCGTTAACACTGTTTTCATTACTAGATGAGATACTCATTTGATTACCTTTCATAAAGCCTTATGTCGTACTCAAAAATATAGCAAATCAGATGGATGCCAGAATGGCCCCTTACTTGTAAATCGTAGTTTTATGAGGCAAAAGCCTGGTCCAGCAATTTTAATCCTGATTCGATGCCAGCCTGGTCTATACTCATGGGCGGAGCTATGCGCAATACGTTGCCGTACAGCCCGCCTTTACCCACCAGCAGACCCTCTTTTCTGGCTTTTTCAAAAATCCGTCCGGTTTCTTCCAGATTGGGAGTCCGATCTCCGCCTGGTTCATCGGTTACAATCTCCACCGCCAGCATCAGTCCTTT
This sequence comes from uncultured Myxococcia bacterium, assembly GCA_964617105.1. Lineage (GTDB taxonomy): Bacteria > CAZTWC01 > CAZTWC01 > CAZTWC01 > CAZTWC01 > CAZTWC01. Next base: position 10,624 of record CAZTWC010000061.1, on the reverse strand, counting down.
GCCCCGGACATCACCGATAACCGGATATTTCTCCTGCAACTCCATCAGTCCATCCTTTAAAAGTTTGCCCATCTGAGCCACGTGAGTGAGGATATTCTCCTGCTGAATAACCTGGATAGTGGCATTGGCTGAGGCACAACTTAGAGGATTGCCGCCAAAGGTGGAGATAGTTAAGCCTTGAATGGCCCCGGCTACCTCTTCGTTGGCAATAGTAGCGCCTAAGGGGAGTCCGTTGGCAATCCCTTTGGCCATGGTGATAATTTCTGGTTCCACCTGCCAGTGTTCGATGCCGAACATCTTTTCTCCGGTGCGGCCAAAGCCGGTCTGCACTTCGTCACAGATAAAAATGCCACCATATTTCCGAACAATATCCACGGCCACTTTAAAGTAATCGGGAGGAGGAACAATAAATCCACCCACTCCCTGAATAGGTTCGGCCAGCATACCAGCAATTTTGCCAGTGGTGGTAGTTTGGATCAACTCCTCTATATCGGTGGCGCATTTCAGGTCGCAGTTGGGATAGGTCAATCCCATAGCGCAGCGGTAACAGTAAGGATTGTGGGCATGCTTAATTCCCGGGATTTGGGTGGGAAGGCAGCGCCAGGAAGCGTGTCCCATCAGCGACTGGGCCAGAGCTGAACGTCCTGAATAACCGTGGCGCAAAGCAATAAGTTCATTGCTGCCAGTATGGCTGAAAGCCAGCATAACCGCGGTTTCATCGGCTTCGGTGCCGGATGCGGTAAAGAAAGTTTTTTTCAGTTTGCCCGGAGTAATTTGGGCTAGTTTCTCTGCCAACTGGACCATAGGCAGGGTTGGGTACAGCGTAGATATGTGGTGCAGTTTGTCGGTCTGTTCCTTGATAGATCTGGTGATTTTTGGGTGACAGTGACCTATAGAAACCGTGAGGATACCTCCAAAAAAATCAAGGTACTCTTGTCCGGTCAGGTCTTTGACATAGACCCCATTCCCTTCGGTAATAACCAGGGGTTCCTGGTAATAGTTAATGGTACTAAAGGTGTATTGGTCATGAAGTTGGCGAACCTGGTTGGCCGTCAATTGGTGGTTATTCATTTTTTCTCTCCCTATCTCAAATTGCCAAGGATATTTGACCAAAAAATCGGCAATCTTTCCAGGATTCCACAACCGATATTGGTGGGTCAACTTGCAATTTTAGATTCAGTATAATGGTCCTCGGGATAAAAATTTACCGTCACCGGTCTGGCCAGTATATTGGCCCTGCTCGCAGATAACTTTTCCCCGTAGGGTAACAATATGGGGCCGTCCTTTAACCTTGAAGCCTTCAAAAGCATTGTAGTCGTTTTTATGAAACTGGGTTTCAGCACTCAAAACTCCTTCCCAATCTGGATCCCAAATCACTATATCGGCATCAGAGCCTTTTTTAATGATCCCTTTGCGTGGATATAGGCCAAATATACGGGCGGGATTGGAACAGCATAACTCTACCCAACGGCACACATCGATTTGACCGGCCAGTACGCCATAGGTGTATATTAAACTAAGCCGGTCCTGGATGGCGGGGATGCCGTTAGGGATTACCGAGAAATCTTTTTTGCCGAACATATCTTTTTGTCCTTTGAAGTCAAAGGAGCAATGGTCAGTGCCAATGGTTTTTATCAGTCCACCTTTGATGCCGGCCCACAAAGCCTTGCAGTGTTCGCGGGAGCGAAGAGGCGGCGACATTACCCACTTGGCGCCTTGCCAGCCGGAACGCTGATAGTAACTCTCGTCCAGCAGCAGGTACTGGGGACAGGTTTCAGCAATGGCTTTCTCTCCCCGAAAGAAGGAATCCCGCACTTTTTCCAGGGCATCGGCAGCGCTCATATGGACAAAATAGACCGGCATATCGTGAACCCGGGCCATGGTAATTGAGCGGTGGGTCCCCTCTCCTTCCACAAATGGTGGGCGGGAGCGTGCATGAAATATAGGCTCGGTTTTGCCCTCTTTGAGCAGTTTTTGTTGCAGTTGCCAGACCAATTCGGCGTTTTCAGCGTGCACCATTACCAGGGCGCCCAATTTCTTGGCTGCGGCCATGATTTCGTACATCTGGGCGTCATCAATGCCAATGGCTCCCTTGTAGGCTAAAAATACCTTGAAACTGGAGATGCCCCGCTCCATCATGGAGGGCAACTCCTCGGCCACAGCATCATTCCACCAGGTAACTGCCATATGGAGGGAATAGTCGGTGGCCACTTTTCCGTCTGCCTTTTGGCGCCAGGTGTCCGCTGCACTACCAAGAGGCTCCTCTTTGGCAGGTATGGCGAAATCGATGATAGTGGTGGTACCGCCGGCTGCTGCGGCAATAGTGCCGCTGGCAAAGTCGTCCCGGGTAACAGTGCCCATAAATGGCAGGTCCAGATGGGTGTGTGGATCCACGCCGCCAGGGATCACCAGTTTATCCTCTGCGTCTATGACCCTCTCCACCCCGGTGGAGGGCAGGTTTTGACCTATTTTAACTATTTTTTCTCCATCCACCAGAATATCGGCCCGATATTTTTTAAACGCGGTAATGATTTGACCATTTTTAATTAAAATGCTCATTTAACTCCTCCCAACGCTACGGTAAAAGTTTGGTCATATTTTCGTAAGTCTCTGGCCGCCTGTCACGATAAAACTGCCAGGTATTGCGTACCTGGTCGATCATATCCAGGTCAACCTCGGTGGTTACCAGTTCACTTTCATCCTCGCTGGCTTTGGCGATTATTTCGCCTCTGGGATTGACAAAGTAACTGGTGCCGTAAAATTTGCCGATATTCCAGGGTGCTTCCTCTCCCACCCGGTTGGAACAGCCCATGAAATAGCCGTTGGCAACTGCATGAGCGGGTTGCTCCAGTTGCCATAGGTATTGAGAGAGCCCGGCCACAGTGGCGGAAGGATTAAATACGATTTCAGCACCGTTTAAGCCTAACAAACGGGTGCCTTCGGGAAAGTGGCGGTCGTAACAGATATAGACTCCAACTTTGGCGTACCTGGTTTTGAAAATCGGGTAACCCAGGTTGCCAGGTTTAAAAAAGAATTTTTCCCAAAAACCAGCCACCTGAGGGATATGGATTTTACGGTATTTGCCCAAATAGGTGCCATCAGCATCCAGCACTGCGGCGGTGTTGTAATAAACCCCGCTCATCACTTTTTCGTAGATGGGCACCACCATCACCATTGAATATTTTTTGGCGAATTCAGCGCAGCGCTCAACCGTAGGGCCTGGCACCGGCTCGGCCGCTTCGTACCAGCGAGCATCCTGGCTGGGGCAGAAATAGGGGCCATCGAAAATCTCTTGCAATCCCAAAATCTGCACTCCCTTTTTACCAGCCTCTTCGATAAAAGGGACGTGGGCCTCAAACATCGCCTTTTTTACTTGCTTTACCGGCGTGGTATTGTCGTTGATCACGTTTTTACATTGAATCATGCCACAGATAACTTTGTTTGCCATTATATCCTCCAAATTCTCTATTAACTCATCCAGGTTGCATCTGGTTGCAGCGCCCACTTGGTTGTCAATTTGCGGGGCCGGGTCCAAAAACGGTAACCGTCTTCGCCGGTAATATCGCCATGTCCAAATTTACTGAGTTCCCAGCCCCCAAAGGCAAAAGGTTCGCGGGGCACCGGGATGCCGATGTTGATCCCTACCATGCCGGAGTTTATCCGCTGGGCCGCATAGTTGGCGGTGGCGCCGGAAGAGGTGTAGATAGAACCGCCGTTGCCAAAAATGTTATTGTTTTCGATCTCAATTGCTTCATCCAGAGTTTTTACCCGCACGATACTCATTACTGGACCGAACACTTCATCGGTATAGGCGGGCATTTGGGGAGTTACATTGTCCAGGATAGTGGGACCGGTCCAATAGCCCTGGGCAGCACTCTCAACCTGTGTTCCTCTACCGTCTAAAAGCAGGGTGGCGCCTGCATTGAGGGTATTTTCCACAATAGTGTTGATGCGGGAGATTGCCGCTTCATTGATCAATGGTCCCATATCAACACCGAGTTTAATCTTTTTAGTTTCCTGGAGGATTTTTTCCAGGATATGATCAATATTACCTACACCCACCAGCACAGTTGCAGCCATGCAGCGTTGACCAGACATGCCGAAAAAGGAGCGCACCACATCGTTAGCAGTCATATCCGGATCAGCGTCAGGTACCATGATCAAGTGATTTTTGGCGCTGCCCAGGCAGAGCATGGGCCGGCCTAGTTTTGCCCCCCGGGCATAGAGAGATTGGGCTACCGGTGTAGATCCAACAAAGGCCATGGCTTTGATTTCAGGATGGTCCACCAGGGCTTCCACCGGCGGGCGGGCTCCGTTGACAATGTTGAAAACTCCTTTGGGCAAACCCGCTTCATCCAGCAGTTCGGCCAGGCGGGCAATCGATACCGGCACCTGCTCGGAAGGTTTGAGGATAAAGGTGTTACCCGCCACCAGCGCCTGTGGTAGCATCCACATGGGCACCATCAGGGGGAAATTGAAAGGGGTAACGCCGGCGCACACTCCCAGAGGTTCGTGATTCACCGAACAGGATACCCCCCGGCTGACATAGAGAGTGTGGTTAGTTTGAATATTAGGAATAGAGCATCCCAACTCCAGGCATTCCACTGTTTTGGCTACGCTGGCCTGCGCTTCGGCAAAAGTTTTACCGTTTTCGTGGGAGATCAGCCAGGCCAATTCTTCAGCGTCTCGCTGAATCAAATATTTGAACTGGTAGAGCACCTGGGCCCGTTCTTTGATAGGGGTATTCCGCCAACCAGGAAAGGCTTCTTTGGCTGCCTGGACAGCCATCTCCACGTCTTGAGCGTCACTGGCCGCCAGTTGGCAGAAGGATTTGCCATAACGGGGATTAATAACCTCCATGCTTTGGCCTTCCACCGGATTAACCCATTTGCCTCCTATCCAGTTTTTAATCGCCTCTAAAGAGACAAAATCGTATTCATTCACTTTCATGCTATACTCCTAAAATTTAAGAACGAAAAGAATTCCCAGGATTTCAATGCAGAATTGAACTAAGGGCTTGCTCAAAAATAAGTTCATACCAGTAGGAAGGCCGACGTAGGAGGTCATCCCTTTAGGGATGCCTTGTTTATTGGGAGTTAATAATGGAAACTACTTGACCAGCACCAGGTCACCAGCCTTGACGTCACTACCTTTATAGATAATGCAATCGGCATTCTGCTTTGAAACATTGGTTACATAAATTTCAGCCAGGTACACCTTGTTTCTTACAGTTTTCCCATCCTTTATGTCCACCACAACCTCCTGGGGAGAAACCACCAGCAGATTGAGACCCTGGGTTAATTGGTCTTGACTTCCCAAATTGATTACCAGTGAGTTTCCTTGACGCTTGAGAACCTTGCCCTGTTTGAATTTATTCCGGTTAGGAAGGGCTGAGGTGATAGTGTTGGCAATTTTATCGATATCTGAGTCAGAGATGGTGAAACGGACTTTTTTTGCTTTCCTCTGTTTGGCTATTTCGGAGGTTAATTTTTGTTCTACTTGCGCCATTTTTTTGGTCATCCACTCTTTGACATTGTTAAGTTCCAGACCGACTTTAACCAAATCCGTCTTCAATTCATTCGAAAGGTTTCTTATATCGGATTTGACAGCCTTCATCTCCTCTTGCAGGCGATTGATTTTTCCCTTGCGCCTTTTGCCTGGTTTTTTACGCTCTCTCTTTTTATTAGTTTGAGGGTTTTCTCCATCCTTTTGCTCCGGTGTTTTTATCTCTGATTTTGTGTCCGGGGCGGTTTCGGTCAGGGATTTTTTTTGGCCGGGCCCGGTTTTTTTAATCGGTTTTGGTTCTTGCCCAACTTTTTGATAACTTATTTTTTGGGCCCCGGCAAAAAATATTTGTCCCGATTTGGCATTTACCAGGTTATAAGAAAAATTAATGCTGTTATCGTCTATACTTTTAATATCTCCCTGGAGGCTGAAATCAAAATCTTTTAAATTGATGGCGGCAGACTGTTTCTTTTTATGCTCTCTCTTTTGCTTTGTTTTTTTGGGTTTAACCTTGGTTTTATTTTTATCACCCTCATTTTTGTTCCCATCGTTTGGTACGGTTTTCTGGACGGCATCGTTGGTTTTTTTCAGTTTTGCCGGGCTTTTTTGGTGGCCAGTTTTGACCTTTTTATCTCCTGTTGGAACACCCTGATAGAGGTTGAATCGATCTAACTTTTGTAATTGCTTTTTCAGTTTATAGGTGATTAGCGGGGCTATTGAGGTGGCCTGTCCGGTATGGTCACGCACCTCTTCCAGAGTCAGACCGAACTTGATATTGAGGGGAGTAATCCTCTGCCTCTCAGGGTGAAATGGGATAATCTGGGCTGGGTACTGGATAATATCTGTTTCGATAATTTTTCTGGTGCAGGCGGCCACTAGTAATAAAGTCGATAAACCAAGCAAAACAAAAAAACTTTTGCCATACAAATTCATAAAACCTCCAGGTTTCATTATGTTAAGAGTAGCATCCTTATATGGACACTATTTTAGTTAGCATCTGAAAATTCACATAAGAAGGGGCGTGGACAAGAACTATTTTAATTCTATCCTGTTTTTTACCCATTTTAGGCTGCCCACCGGCTCGTTTAATTCGGCTGCTTTTTGGTAATAAACTTTAGCCTGGTCTTTTTGTCCCTGGTTTTCAAGGGCAAAACCGTACCAAAGATAAAGAATAGAGCGGTTTCTTTCGACATTTATTTGTGCCTCTTCTAAGAGTTTAAATTTTCTCACCGCTTCCGGGTATTTTTTCTGCAAGGTCAGGGTCATGCCAACTCCCAGCAGGGCGGATGAGTTAAGGCGGTCTATTGTGATTACCTCCGAACACTTTGTATGGGAATCGCTCAGACTTAAATCAGCCTCTTTTTTCAGGTTGGCTACCTCTTGTTTGATAGAGGCTATTCTGACAGTTTTTTCCTCTCTTTTTTCCACGAACAAACTGTTGTTGATTTCATTGGCAATTTTAGTCTCTTCAGCCTGTAGTTCAGAAATTCGGTTAAGAGAGTTGGTCGCTCTCAGGAGCATCAGGTTGGCCAGCCTAATTTTAGCCCCAATATGTCCTGGCCGGTGGTGCAAATATTTTTTATAGAGGTTCTCCAGATTTTCGATCTCTTTTACTGGATAGAAATCCAGGTAGTATTGATGGTAAAATTTGCCCCTTTCGTCCTGGACAATATTTTTGCTGCCTGGACTTTGGGTTTCTACACTAATCTCTTTTTGCTGGTGTTTTTTGAGCAGATCTTCAAACCCTTTTTCCCCCTGGCGGAAAAGTTGCTCTATGTCCAGGGCAGTTGGTTTGGCCGCCACCAGATTTTTTTTCTTTCCTTTTGACGCAGCTCCTTTATTCACACTAGTTTTTTGCTCTTTCTGGGTTGCCGCCGAGTCTGCCATTTTTTCTTTTTTAGGTGCAGCCACATCTCCCAGGTAACCTGAGCGAACACAGCCACCAATGGCAAAAAGCCCGGAAAACACTGCCACCAGGAAACATAACCGATAACTGCTTAACATAATGTATGTCCTCTTAAATTAGTTGCCGTTCGAAAACCTTGACCCCATTAAAAATACACTGCCCCCAGGTTTAACAAGAATCCGCTGTTGGCGTTATTGTCTTGTTGATCTTTGATTTCCCGGTAATAACCAATTTGTAGTCTGAATACCGAGTAATAGTAAGATATTCCCAGAACAATATTGGTTTTTGACACATCTTTAGGATAATCATAATTCAGGCCAACAATTTTATCATCGTCGAACTCAAAAGTTCGGTTATAAATACCGAACCGGGAGTTGGCTTCAAAGTCGATATACAGGGCGCCAAAATCTCCAGGTTTCAACAGGGCAAAAGCGGTTCTCCCTCCCAGTCTGCCTGTGGTATTTAAAAATATTTCATATACTTCTTTGAATTTAAAAATGTCCAAGCGCGGACCTAAATAGAGTTCAAAGGAGAGGGGCAGATTGGTTTGTTGCTGTAAGTTATAAAAAAAGGAGAACAACAACGAGGTATCGTACTGGTACGAATTAATTTGGTCAAATTCCTGAACGATTTGGGAGCAGTTTTGCCAGATAAAGGTGCTGGTGAACTTCTTTTTTTGGGAAAGCACGGTTTTAATAGTAACCATGGGGCGGTGCATTTTGAATTTTTTGTCCTCTCCATAATTTATAAAGGAATAGAACAATTGAGCGCTTCTTTCACCAGGAGTTAAAAATTCCAGGCCAAAGTAGTTTTCCGGGCTGGAATCGTTTAAAGAGCGGACACCTACCTCGACCAGATTCGTGGCCCGCGAAGAGGGAAAAGTGAGTGGATCCAGTGGATCTGACCGTTCTCCATAGTCTTTGGCCCAGAGAGTTCCGGCGGAAAAAAGCAGAATTAGCAAAACTAAAAATGTAATAGTTAGATTTTTTAGTGGTTTCATTGGCCCTCTAGTCATTTGAGAATTTTTAGATTACAAAAACGATATTAGTTACCGTCCGAGAATTCATATCGTTGCCAAAGGGGGTTTTCGGATGACAACTATACTATTATTATTATTTAATATCAGATGATATGGTTTTGAGCAAGGTATAATAATGCTCCAAATTATAACCTGAAATCAGCAACTGGCTCGCGGACAGAGGTAGTTGCTGATTTCAGGTTAAAGTAAAAAAAACTACCTTTCAACCGGTTTTTGGTATACTTTTAATAGGCGATGTCAACCCGGCATTAAAAAGCGGAAATAAATAACCCGGAATTGAAATCCCGGGAATTCTTTTCGTTTTTACATGAGGAGCCTAATCAATGTTTTACATAAGTGATTTTTTAGTTATTGGCAGCGGTTTGGCGGGCATGAATTTTGCTCTGGAAGTTTGTGACTTTGGCAGTGTAAACATTTTAACCAAAAAAGATGTTACCCAATCCAATACTTTTCATGCTCAGGGCGGTATAGCCTCGGTGATAAGTCCTGGAGATTCCTATCAGAATCATATTGAAGACACCTTAAAAACCGGGGCTGGTTTATGCTCCAAAGAGATTGTGGAATTTTGCGTAAAGCAGGGACCCAAAGCCATTCAGTCCCTGATAGATTATGGGGTAAAATTTTCTGTTTACCAACAGGATGAAAATTCCAAGGATGAGAAATCCCCTCAGTATGACCTGGCTCGTGAAGGCGGGCATTCCAGAAGACGGATCCTTCACGCCGATGATATCACCGGGCAGGAGATCCATCGTGCTCTCTTTGCCACCATATCAAAGCATAACAATATAAGATTGTTTGAGGACCATATTGCCATAGACCTCATCACCAGCGGGAAATTTGGTTTGCCGGGAGAGAACAGGTGCCTGGGCGCCTATGTTTTGGATCGTGAGAAAAACCTGGTTAACACTTTTATTGCCAAATTTGTGATATTGGCCAGTGGCGGCGCCGGAAAAGTCTATCTCTATACCTCTAACCCGGATATCGCCACTGGTGACGGGATTGCCATGGCCTACCGGGCCGGAGCGCAGGTGTCCAATCTGGAATTTTTTCAGTTTCATCCTACTTGCCTCTACCATCCTCAGGCCAAGTCTTTTTTGATTTCAGAAACTGTGCGTGGCGAAGGGGCGATACTGAAAAACCTGTCCGGCAAATCCTTTATGGAAGATTATCACCCTATGGGGTGCCTGGCCCCCAGAGATATCGTGGCTCGGGCCATTGACAACCAGATGAAAATCAGCGGTGATGATTTCGTGCATCTGGACCTGAGTGCAATGAAGAAAGATTTTATTCAACGGAGATTTCCTAATATATTTGAAAAATGTCTTTCAGTTGGGCTAGACATAACTGAATCGCCCATACCGGTAGTTCCGGCTGCCCATTACTGCTGCGGCGGCGTGCTCACCGATACCAATGGTGCTACCTCTTTCCCCGGACTTTTGGCCTGCGGTGAAGTGGCCTGTACCGGTTTGCACGGCGCCAATCGTCTGGCCTCCAACTCTTTGCTGGAAGCGGTAGTATTTTCCTCCAGGGCAGCCCGCTATACCCGGGAATTACTTAAGGAGATCCATATTCAGGCCGATCAAGTTCCGCCCTGGGACCCGGGTAGAGCAGTTGATAGCGATGAGAGCGTGGTGGTAAGTCACAACTGGGATGAAATTCGTCGTCTGATGTGGAACTATGTAGGCATTTTCCGTTCCGACAAAAGATTGGCCAGAGCCGAGAGACGCATTGAACTTCTACGCGCAGAGATCTACGAGTATTACTGGGATTTTAAAATTACTTCAGACTTGATTGAGTTGCGGAATATAGCCCAGTTGGCTCATTTGATCATCAAGAGTGCCATGTGGCGTCAGGAGAGTCGTGGGCTCCACTATAACTTGAACTATCAACAGCAGGATGACGACAACTATTTGTGCAATTCTTTGATGCAAAAAGATAAAGAGTTCCCATCTGGAAAGTAGTTTGTCTCCCGTCCGAGAATTCATTTTGTTGCGAGAATTGTTAGCGTTTCGCGGTGAAAAACAAAAAGAATTCATTTTCATCATCGTCAAACTCAAAAGTTTGACCGCAAGTGCAGGTAAATTCGGGGGCATGTATATTGGCGGGGTCAGAGATATCTAAATTGTTGCCTGGTTCTAATAAAAAATGTTGTTCGTTGTTGCAATCTTCACAGT
>CAZTWC010000060.1:268-16407 GCA_964617105.1 uncultured Myxococcia bacterium | reverse complement strand
ACCGAAGATATGGGGATTATTACTCCTCCCCTGCCCTGCTGGACCATCTGCCAGGCAACTTCGCGGCCGGTAAGAAATACACCAGTAAGATTGACATCAATAACCGACTGCCACTGCTGAAGAGACATCTTTTTCACCGGTTTTTTGGTTTCTCTGTCCACCTTGATCAACAGACCATCGCGTAATATCCCGGCGCACAAAACCGCAATATCGATTCCATCGTAGGTTGCCGCTGCCTGGCTGACCATCTTCTCTACCTCATCCTCTACTGCCACGTTACAGTGGATGGCCGTGACCTCGCCGCCGGCTGATTTAATTTTGTCCGCCGCCGCATTCAATCCTTCCTGGTTGATATCGACAATTATCACTCTTGCTCCCTTTTGAGCATAACTCTCAGCCATAGCCAGGCCAAGACCGGATCCGCCGCCGGTAACCAATGCTGTCTTTCCATTAATCTCCATGATTAAAACCTCCATAAAATGTTTAGAAACGAAAAGAATACCAGGGTTTCAATCCCAGTTTATTTCCACTTTTCTGGTAAGATACTATCCAATTTGTTGATCTTTTTCAAACTAAAAAAGTTTCCCTTTTCTCAATTTTTTAAGTTATAATATTTTACATTAGAATTATTTTTATCAACAGTTTAAACTCTTACTTCAAATATGAACATTAATCGGCAAACCTTCACCTTCAACCGGGCTTTCTGGAGAATAATTGCCCTTTTGTTGTTGGTAACTCTGGTGATGTTCTCCTGCAATGATAAAGATTCGAAAAAAACACCACCCCAGGTAATTAAGGGTGTGCTAGATGTTAAAAACTGGGATTTTACTAAAAACGGCCCCCTGAATTTGCACGGAGAATGGACGTTTTTTTGGAACCGTTTTTTTACCCCCAAATCTTTCCTGGCTGGCCAATATAACCATTTCAAGCCCGACTATGTCCAGGTGCCAGGAATCTGGAACGGGTTCCAACCGAAATTAAACCAGGAAAAAAGCCTACCTGCCATCAAAGGAGAAGGATTTGCCACCTATCTTCTCACCATAAATGGCCTCAAAGAGGCTGATCAGGGAAAATTGGCAATAAAATTTGTAGGCGCTGGCACTGCCTACAACCTCTATTTTCTCCCGGGCGCCTCAACTAAAAACCCAGATTCGGCCGCCGAAAATACCGCATCGAGCACTGCTTCTCCGTTACTTAAGCGGGGGATCATCGCTACCACTTCCCAGAAAGCAAAACCACAGAATCTGTCTGCTATTGCCACTATCTCCAACCATGAACCTGTAAACTACATCATGGTACATGTTTCCAACTATCACCATAGCAAAGGTGGAATATGGGAATCTGTCCAACTGGGCAGAGTAAGCGATTTAAACTCAGAAATGATTCAAACCAGATCAGTAGCCTTTTTGGTACTGGGAGTGCTGCTGATCATGTTTATTTACCATTTGGGCTTGTTTTTCGCCCGCAAAAACGATTGGGCCAGCCTAATCTTCAGCTTTTTTTGCCTGGATATATTTCTTCGCCTTTTTTTTAGCGACAAGTTTGCCTCTGAACTGCTCCCTCATCCATCTACACTCTGGTTTGAGTTTTGCTTTAAAATCGAATATTTAACCATCTATTGCGGTGGCCCAATGTTTATCTCTTTTCTGTGCCAGGTGTTCAAAAAAGAGTTTAACCGCTGGATAGAGAAGATTCTGTGGGGAATTTCACTGCCATTTATCCTGTTGGTAATTGTTACCCCCACCCGGATATTTTCCCAATCTCTAAACTATTATCACCTTCTATTTCCAATATTTGGCCCGCTGATTTGCTGGCACTTAGGTCGGGCCGTCAAACATCACCGCCCTGGGGCCTTGATATCATTGAGCGGTTTTATCATTTTTTTCCTAATGATTATCAACGATATTCTATATGTCCGCGGTATTATCCACACCGCATTTATGACTCCTTACGGTTTTGTAGCCTTTATCTTTGCCCAAAGCGCCATTTTGGCCCGGCTGTTCGCCAATGCCCACCAACAGGCAGAAGATCTCAATGTAAAATTGAGTGCTGCGAATCAACAACTGGAACAAGCCTATGATAAAATCTTGGAACAGGAGAAGGAAAGAACCATCTTCTTCCACAATACATCACACGAATTAAGGACGCCTCTAAACGGAATAATCGGTTTTTCCTACCTTCTGCAACATGGGAAAATGGGACAGATCTCATCTAACGCCTCAGAGCAAATAGGCAAAATAAAACATTTGGCTGAATCGCTAAAAATTCAGGTAAATACCATATTGGATCTGGCCTGCTCCAAACGGGGCACGCTAGAGCAAACCAACAGCCGGATAGCAATAGAGCAATTAATCCAGGAAAGCGATCTCCTGGCCCAGGGATTACTGCTGGAAAAAAAGAACGCCACTTTCCAAATCAACCGCCTTTTTGATGAAAAAAAGGAACACTTTTTTATTGGTGACCAGAAAAAAATAATCGCTATTTTAAGAAATCTTTTAAGCAATGCCTTTAAATTCAGCCAACCAATTAGAAATAACCAGATCATCCTGTCCCTTGCCTTAACTGACCAAAAAGAGTTGTGCATCAAAGTCCAGGATACTGGTATCGGCATCCCAAAGGAGCAATTATCAAAAATTTTCCAGGAATTTAAGCAGGTGGAGGGAAATTCACGCCGCTCTTTCGAGGGAACCGGGCTGGGACTTACCCTGGTGAAAAAATTAGTGGATTTAATGGAGGGAAAAATAGCAGTGGATTCGGAGGTTAGCCTGGGTTCCACTTTTTCGGTTATAATCCCGGCCCAGAAAAACATTGATATTGCCGACACTCCACCGGAATCTGAACTGCTGGAACCATGGCAACTGGATAGCCAGTCAACTGAAACCAGCAAACCGGATGACACCTTCCAGGATACCATGCCAGCAACCGATGAGGTAACCTATCTTTATAATTCTGAAAATGAAAAATACACTATCCTGGTGGTTGATGACAATGAAATTAACGTAGAGGTCTTAGCATCGGTTTTAACCTCCTGTGGTTTTCAAGTAAACCCCTCTTATGGCGGTCGGGACGCGCTGGAACAGGTCCGCAGGCAAAGCCCTGACTTGTTGCTGCTGGATTTGATGATGCCTGAAGTATCTGGCGAAGATGTATTAAAAGAGATCAGAGCCGACCACTCCCTGTGTGATTTGCCGATAATTATTGTCACTGCCCGCGCCTCCCAGGAAGACCGGCTGCTGGGGCTGGAACTGGGAGCCGATGACTACCTGGCCAAACCCATTATCTTTGACGAGTTAATTTTGAGAGTCAGGGCCCTGTTAACTAGAATCGAGTTGAGCAAAGAGATAACCCGGCAAAAAGTGGAGGCCAAAAAAGAGCAAGAGATAGCCTTGACCCAGGCCATGGTAAAAGCAGAAAAAAGCAAAAAAGAGTTGCTGGGACGCGCCTATGATGAACTCAATCTTGCTCACCAAAAATTAAAAGAGACTCAATCTCAACTAATCCAGACCAGCAAACTCGCCTCAATGGGCGAGATGATTGGCAATATTGCCCACCAGTGGCGACAACCCCTATCGTCCTGGGGAGCCATTATGCAGGATATTAAATACGCCTTTGAAGATGGTGTACTGGATAAACCATATCTGGACCAGGTGGTTGAAGACGCCAAGCAAATAACTTTCCACATGTCCAAAACCATAGACGATTTCAGAAACTTCTTCAAACCGGACAAAATCAAGAAAGAATTTAGCCTGGAAAAATCTCTAAACAATGCCCTCAATATAATTGGCGCAGCCTTAAAAAACAATTTCATCGAAGTTCAAATCAAAGTGGAGGAAGATATTCAAATCTGGGGTTATCCCAACGAATACGAACAGGTGCTGTTCAACTTAATAAACAATGCCAAAGACGCCCTGTTAGAAAAGCAGGTAAAAGAACCGCTAATAAAAATTGTTCTTGGTGTTAACCAGAAAATTGCCTGCGTTAGTGTCAACGACAATGCCGGTGGCATAGACGAGGAAATTATCGGCAGAATATTTGAGCCCTACTTTACCACCAAAGAACAGGGCCAGGGAACCGGCATTGGTCTATATATGTCCAAAACCATAATCGAAAAGAATATGGACGGCCATTTGAATGTAGAAAATACCGATATTGGCGCTCGCTTCACCATCTCGTTACCTATTGGCAAAAAAGAGGAACCAAAAGACGCTGATAACCTGGAGTTTATAGACAGGGAAACCAATCTTCCCAGCCAAAACGCCTTCTCATTGCTGATTAAAGAACAGATGGGTTTGGCCAATGAAAACCGTCGGCTGATGGGATTATTTTTAGTGGAACTTAAGACCATTACCGACCAAAAACCGGAGATCATAGAACTTGTCAGTGTCTTAAAACACAGTATCCGTGATGCTGACCGGCTGATCTCCTTGGACAAACACCGGGTGGCAATTTTAACTATGGTTCTATCCAAAGAAAATCATTCCCACATTTTAGCCCGGATAAACCAAAATCTCACCACGCATAACCACAAACATCCCCAAAAACAGTTAGAGGTAAACTTCGGCATTGCCTTCAGCGATCCTCAAAAGCCACTGTCCACCGCCGAATTGCTCTCCCAGGTGGAGGTAGATTTAAAAAACCGCACCCTTACCATTCAAACACCGACAGCGCAATAATCATTGCCACCACCACTCTATCGTATTGTTAACCTTCAAAGTTTCTCCAACTCTCTGGTTACCACCTCCTGCACCTGGGCATTCAGTTGCTGCGCATTTTTTATTAGTATGCCGCTCTTTTCCCTTATTTCTTGCTTGAATTTCTCATCAAAAATACCGGTGAGATTTATTTTAACATTTAAATAGGCGCCCTCTGCGGCAGCCAGTCCGCACCATCCCGCCACTCCAGCATCGGAAATAGAATTTTTATTACCTTTTTGCGCCGATAAAAGCGCAGTTTTTAAACTCTCCAATGCCCGTTCCATCACCTTTAGCGGTACCAGGGTGGCTCCTTTGTTGGCCTCCTCTACCGCCTGTTTACGGGTTGCTTTGGGGGCTTTAAAGGCCTCCATTACCCGGTTGAAAGACTCGGTGTCTCTATCGATATCCAACAATAAGTCATCTTTTAACCGCTGCGCTAAAGCCGCATTTTCCCGCAACTGAGGCATAACATCCCGATACTCTTTCTTCCCCTCTGACAGATTGACAACCATGGCCGCCAGTGAGGCGGATAGAGAGCCACACAGGGCTGCCACTGAACCGCCTCCCGGTGCCGGAGAATCGGTGGAAACCTGGTCGCAAAAAGCAGACACCTTTTGCTGAGCCAAAGGCCCGAAACGTTCGCCGATAGCATATTCGATTATTTTTTTCTGGGGATCAAAGGGATTGAAGTCATCCAAGCCCAGGGAACGGACCGCGATGTCGATCAACTCCTCCTGGGGATAACCGCTTCCTATTCCCATTTTTTTCAGGTAATAATCGGCAGCCTCCAAAATAGCATCCAGAGGCACCAGTCCCACCACCTCGGAACCTGTAATCCGCAACCCTTTTTCCTGGGCCTGGCGGCAGCATTCGTCAAAAACCTGGTGCATGGAGGTAATTTTATGATTGGTGAGGTTAATGGATATCTGGCTCAAATTGTGCTCTTCCAACACCCAGCCCACCGCTTTGCACTCTTTAAAGACCCCCTGATTCCTCATTTTTTTGCCCTGGGCATCCCGCCTGATTTTACCATCTTCTCCCCTGGCCCAACGCCCCTTTTCCCTGATATTGAGAGCAATATTGTGGGCATGACTCTTCATTTTGGAATTGAGGTTAACATTGTAGGCGATTAAAAATTCCCGGGCGCCAATATTGGTGGCTCCGGTTTTAGCCACCCGCTGGTTCCATTCATTGAGCCCAAAATCTGGCTTCCACTCTGGTTTGCCCAACTTTTTAGATAAGGCTTCATATTCACCCTGACGCACCTGGGCCAAATTTTTTCTCTCTGGCATGGCAGCGGCATATTCGTAAAGATAGATGGGAATCTCCAACTCCTCCCCTACCCTGGCCCCCAATTTTCCAGCCAGTTGCGCACACTCCTCCATGGTGATGTTGGCTACCGGCACAAAAGGGCACACATCGGTAGCGCCGTGCCTGGCGTGAGCACCCTTATGCTGAGACATATCTATCAACTCTCCCGCTTTTTTGATAACTTTAAAAGCCGCCTCCACCACCGGGTCAGGTTCTCCCACAAAAGTTATTACTGTCCGATTGGTGTCAGCCCCTGGATCTACATCCAGCAGAGTTGCTCCCTTAGTACTGCAGATCTCCTCTACCACTGCATCAATAATTTCCCGGTTTCTCCCCTCACTGATATTGGGCACACATTCCACCAACTTTCTCATAATGAACCTCTCTTTTCCTATCCGCGTATTGCAAAAAATCAAAGTTTGTGACAACACTATACTATGTATCCAACTCTCTTGCAAATACTCGACATCAAAATCCCCTCCTATTTTGTTTTCAGCTTTCTCGGCTATTTCTGCGCTGTCATACTGGCCACCTACCTGGCTAAAAGGGAAGGGATGAGGCTGGTGGAGATCTTTGACTTTGGTATAATTATTATAATTTCCGCCCTTTTGGGCTCAAAACTGGGACACTGCCTATTTGAAGCCACCAACCACAAGACATCGGACGGCAAAATGGTGACCGGGGTAGTGGATCTGTTCAGTCGCGACCCCTGGCATCTATTCCGTTTTTCTGAAGGCGGCTATGTCTGGTATGGTGGATTGATAGTGGCTGTGATAGTGAGTATGATCTATTTGAAACGCAAAAACCTGGATAAATGGCCAATGCTGGATCTATACGCCCCCATGGTTATGCTGGGTCTGGCAATAGGCCGGATCGGCTGTTTTTTAGCTGGCTGCTGCTTTGGAATCCCTACTCAAATTCCCCTGGGAGTTATCTTTCCCAATTCTCCCCCTGACCTTCAGGGCGTTCACCTACACCCGGTGCAATTATACTCATCATTAAACGCCACCCTTATTTTCTTTTTTCTCTTGTGGTTCAGAAAACGGCAGAACTATCCCGGCCAAACTTTTGCCCTGCTTTTAATCATCTATCCAGTTACCAGATTTTTTCTAGAATTTCTTCGCGGCGACATACAACGAGGCATCCACTTAAACGGCCTGCTCTCCACCTCTCAAGTAATCAGCCTGTTGCTGCTGCCAATTGGAGGGATTTGTTACTATTATTTGTATAGGATTGAAAAAATAAGAAGAGAAGAATATCGAAAAAGAAAGGGACAATAATTATACCACGCTTTTTACCACATTTATTAATTGTTCGGCATTAAAAGGTTTGAGTAAAAAATTAGAGGCGCCCATTTTCATGGCATCATTAATCTTTTCCTTGGTAAGGGTGGATGAAACCATCACCACCTTAGCAACAGGATCAAATTTTCTAATCTCCCGAAGAGCGAAAAAACCATCTCTAATCGGCATCAAAATATCCAAGGTAACCAGATTGGGCATAAACTCTCGATACTTTTTCAAGGCCTCAATTCCATTTGTCGCCTCTCCGATAATTTTATAACCATTTTCTTCCAAGATACTGATCAGTTTTCTCCTCATCAGCATGGAGTCGTCAACTACTAAAACGGTTGGTTGTCGATTTGCCACAACGCCTCCTAAGTAAATTCCCCTCGAGGAACTCTGTAAATATCCATCTGGATAGGCTCTTTATTCATCCACAGAATCTAATATTATACCATTTCCAGTTATTTTTTTCCAGGTCTGCCTGTTCAAATTCTTTAAAAATCTAATAGGTACTAATTACTCCCATGTCTTTTCCATCAGCCCCCCCATTTTTGCCCGGAGAACTACTGGATAGCCTGAAATCATGCTGCTTGGCATTAAGAAAATGCGGCTGTTCACATAGATTGTTCTGGCCCCCAATTTTTATCTCAGTCAATGGAAAAGAACATTGGGACATACCATCAGCCCAAAACAGGTTGTAATTATACTTGGGAATTGTCCCAACCAACAAATCGAACAGGCCGGTTTTATTTCGGTTGTTTGGCACCAGCACCGTGGTTTCATTACCATTACCGTAAAAAACATTACTCTCTATCACTAAGTTCTTCCCTCTTCCTTCCTGAGCGATAACCGTTCCATTATTACTGGCTTTATTCTTATAAAAAGTATTGTGCTTTATGGTGGCGGAAGAGGTATCCAAACCTATAGCACCGCCAAAAGGGGCGGTGTTGTCGGAAAAAAGATTGTTCTCTATTAAAACATTTTCTGCATTTTTCAACTGGATAGCAGCCCCGTTCTGATCCACACAATTGCCTTGCAGAAAATGAAATCCCCGGATAGTTACATTCTGTCTGTTTTCCACTCGGATAAAGGGCCTGAAATCGGTTTTGTTCTGCCTGCCTTCCAATGCCCGTTTAATCCGCACCCAGGGCTGCATAGCCTCCAGAGTAAGGTGATCCACATTAATATCGACAAAATCAGCGTAACCGGTTTCTCCCTTAATTCCTGTACATTTTTCATTGTTGAACTTTACCTTGATGATGTCACCAGACCTGGCCACCATCAGCGCATTTTTGATGGTACAAGTGTGATCCGGCACCACGATTATATTGCTCGGCATACTATTGTAATAATCGGGGTCACTCCCCATCATCACCTCCCGCAGATTGCTGTATCCATCCTGGTCATTGTCAAACTTGGTAATAGCAGCAATAAAGTCTTCCGGCTGTACCAGCAGCAAGTCGTAAGATGAGTCGATGGTGATAAATTTTTCCACCTGGGTAAGGTGCACTTCCCTCAGGTTGCTCTCTACCAGAATAGTGATCAACACCCGGTATTGTCCAAAGGGAATTCTGTCCAGTACTACATCGAAATACTTGTTACCGGGATCGATCTCCTGCCGTTTGCTCTTAACCACTTTGCCAGTAAGATTTTCTATCAATTTAAACTCCAACTTTTCCTTAAGAGTAGTTAGAGAGGAAAAATCTTTCGGTAGTTCAAAAGAGAAAGAGATATCTTTATGCTCTTCCTTACCACAACCAATTAAATGCAGCATAAGCATAAATGTAAACAAAATTGGCAGAGATACTTTTACCACCATCTTCTTCATAATAACTCCCAATAATATTACCTAAGGACGCTTACAAAAATAACTTCGTAATATATAACACTACAATATATATAACTTTTCTTGGCTGGTAGCAAGTTTATTCTTGCACTCAATTTGGAAATTCACTGATTTTTTAATTATTTGTTTACATTCTGCGCCAATTTTCTCCTTTTTCCTGCTCTTTTCAAATCTTTGGTAATAGGCAAAATTACTATTGATTAGCAAGGAAATATTTGTTATATAGATTTATCTCGTTTTAATTTTTCAAAAAAGGAGTGTTTTAATTGTTCCAACTATATCAACTAGTCATTAGCCAATCCCAAAGTGAAGCTGAACCCAGTGCCCTGGTTCAGTTTGCCCCTATTATTCTAATTTTTGTGGTTATCTATTTTATTATGCTGCGGCCGCAACGTAAACAACAAAAAGCCCATCAAGAGATGCTTGACCATTTACAAAGGGGTGATGAGGTGATCACCCAAAGTGGGATCCTGGGTCGAATAACGGCCATTTCCGACAATAAAACCACAGTCACCTTGGAAATCGCCGACAAAGTGAAGATAAAAATGCTACGCAGTCATGTTACCAGCCTGAAAAACAATAATCAAAATTCTAAAAATACCACTCAGGGTTCTTGAGATCTGCAAGGAGAATTTAATGACGAAAAAATGGTGGTGGAAAACCTTTTCCATAGTTGTCCTGTTTTTAGCGGCAATAGTATACCTACTCCCTTCAATTATGGGGACGGACAAAATGCCGGTTTGGTTTAAAGACAAAATCAATAAAGGGTTCAAATTGGGACTGGATCTGCAAGGCGGAATCCATATGGTGTTGGGAGTTGATATCGACAAGGCTGTGCGTGACAAAATAGACCTCACAGTTAACGAGATGAAAGAGGTGCTCAATGCTGAAAAAATTAAATTCTCCCAGGTGACGGTCAAAAGGGGGCAGAGCAAACTCTCCCTAACCTTTCCTGACCAGGACAATTTAGACAAGTTTAAGTCGGAAATAATCAACCAAGACTCCCGATTCCAAATCGATTTAACCCGGGGAATGGAAGTTATAGTTTCTATGGTTCCCGAGTTTATTGATAAAATCAGCAAAAACGCGGTGGAACAAACTATTAAAACTTTGCGTAACCGCATTGACCAATTCGGGGTTTCTGAGCCAACTATACAAAAGAGAGGTGATAACCAGGTGCTGGTGCAGTTGCCAGGTGTGGAAGATCCTGATCGGGCCAAAAACCTGCTGGGTCGAACCGCCCAATTGGAGTTTAAGATTGTTGAAGATGAAGTTGACTTTATTAAAAAAATAAAAAAAGAGGAGTTGCCCAAAGGGATAAAATTAGACTATTACACTTATAGTGGCAAGGATGATCGCCAGATAACTGAAGCCTTTTTACAAGGAACCGATAAAAAGGCCATTCAAGATTTCCTAAAAGACAAAATTCCTGATACCCATCAAGTAGCATACCAAAAGGAAGAGAAAAATCTTAAAGTCTCTTACCGCACCTATATTTTTAAAAACCGGGCAGACCTTACCGGCGACTACCTGGTTAACGCTGAAGTCTTAATCAATCAGGAACGCAATCAACCCTATGTCAGCCTCGAATTTGACAAAGCCGGCTCCAAATTGTTCGCCAAAGTAACCGGCGATAATGTCAAACGCCGAATGGCCATTGTACTGGACGGCATTGTCGATTCAGCCCCGGTTATCAATGAGAGAATTCCCCATGGCCGGGCTCAAATCACTTTGGGCAGTTTAAAATCCTACCAGGAATTGTTAAAAGATGCCCAGGACATGGCTATTGTCCTAAAAGCCGGCGCCCTTCCCGCTCCTATCGAAATTCTGGAGGAGAGGACGGTTGGACCTACCCTGGGGATGGATTCAATTGAGAAGGGCACCAGATCAATTATGATTGGTGCTATAATTGTGCTAATCTTTATGGTCATTTATTACAAAATGGCCGGGATGATAGCCAATTTAGCACTGGCTCTCAATCTGGTATTCATCATGGCTATTTTGGCCGGTTTCGAGGCCACTCTCACCTTGCCAGGACTAGCTGGTATCGTATTGACCCTGGGTATGGCGGTGGATGCCAATGTGATTATTTTTGAAAGACTAAGAGAAGAGATGCGGTCAGACAAACCGCCTCCGCCTCAAACAGTAGTGAACAATGGTTTTTCCAAAGCCTTTACCGCCATCTTTGACGCTAACATTACCACTTTGATTGCTGGCATAGTGCTATACCAATACGGTTCTGGTCCCATTAGAGGATTTGCAGTAACCCTGTGTATAGGGATTATCTCCTCTATGTTTACCGCTTTAGTGGTTACCCGGCTGGTCTTCGAGTTAATCGCTTCGTCTAAGAGAGTAAAACGTTTATCCATATAAATAGGATCCTGGAGTTAATAATATGAGGATAGTTCCCCAAAACATAAATATTAATTTTATCGGCCGCCGGAAACAGTTTTTAATTGTATCGAGCAGCCTGGTTTTTTTGAGCATTATCATTGCTATAGTGATCGGTCCAAAATTAGGCACCGATTTTCGTGGCGGCACCATGATCCAGGTTAAATTCGGAAAAAAGGTTGAAGTGGGCAGGATCAGAAGTGAATTGGAGCAAATGAACTTTATTGCCCCGGATGTGCAAAATTTTGGAGACGAAGAGGGATTCGAGATTCTGGTTAAGGTTTCGGAAACCACCTTAACCACCGGCAAGATGGCGGATAGTTTTAAAGATAACCTCTATAAAACCTATGGGAACGAAAATATCGAACGCTACATTTTCAATCCGAACAACAATTTTTTTTCCATCCGATTCAAGGATGGGATGGAAAAAATTGACCCTACTAAAATGGATGAATTGTTGACCTCTGCCGGCATCGAAAACTCAGACATCAAAGAATTTGGAACCGTAGCCATGCAAGAGTTCCAAATCGCCCCTATGGGCGTAGCCTCCTTTATAGAAAAACAATTAAAAACCTTATTTAAAGACACCACCATTAGTATTGAACGGGTGGAATTCGTAGGACCAAAGGTTGGAGCGCAGTTGCGGGACGATGGTATACTGGCCATTTTGGCAACCCTGTTTTTTATTCTGCTCTATATAGCCTTCCGTTTTGATGCTTTTTTTGCTCCTGGTGCTGTCGCGGCACTGGTTCATGATGTGCTGATCACAGTAGGGATTTTTATTATCATCGGCAAGGAGTTCGATTTACCTATTATTGCCGCTCTGCTTACAATTGTTGGTTATTCTCTTAACGATACCGTGGTTCTTTTTGATCGAATTAGGGACAATACTGTCAAATACAAAAACGACACCCTGGAAAAAATGGTAAATACCAGCGTAAACCAAACTCTCAGCCGCACCCTGCTGACCTCTGTAACCACCCTGCTTGTGGTTACAGCACTGCTAATGTTCGGCGGTAGTATTATTCACGATTTCTCTATGGCATTGTTAATCGGTGTATTGGTGGGAACCTATTCATCTATTTTTATTGCCAGTCCAGTCTATATCTTTTTTCGCCGGAGATTTGGAATCGCCAAATGATAGTTTACCAAGAATTAATTTAAGGATACGGGCAAGACATTGACTGCTGAAATAAATCTCCCAAAAAAATGGTCTGTGGCCCCTAAAAATACAACTCAAGTAGATTCTCTGTCTAAAAAATTTGGACTTTCCCCACTGATGACTCAACTCCTGTTAAACCGTCAAATGGCCAGTGAAGAGATAATCAACAGTTTTCTCAATGTTTCCCTGGATGACCTGATTGATCCCTTTTCCTTTAAAGATATGGACAGAGCAGTGGTTAGGATACACCGAGCCCTGCGTTATCAGGAACCAATCACTATATATGGTGACTACGATGCAGACGGGGTAACCTCGGTGGTTTGCCTCTATCTGTTTTTAAAAAACCTCGGAGCCCGGGTGGAATACTATATCCCTTCCCGTTTTAAGGAAGGTTACGGACTCAGCAATCAAGCCATAGATAAAATTAAATCCCGCATGGGCAAAGGACTGGTGATTACGGTTGACAATGGTATTTCCAGTATTAAAGAGAGCCAATACCTGTATGAAAACAACCTCGATTTGATTATTATTGATCATCACCAGATAGATCAAACCCCAAGAGCCGAGGCTATTATTCATCCTTTGCAATCGGGTTGTAACAGTCAGTTTAAAAATTACGCGGCCGTGGGATTGGTTTTCAACCTTCTGCAGGCTTTACGCCGTTTTCTTTTTCAACAGAATTTTTTCCAGGATAGAAACCCGCCAAACCTGAAAAAATACCTGGATTTGGTTGCCCTGGGCACTATTGCCGATATGGTTCCTTTGCGCGGACAAAACCGGATTCTGGCCAAATTCGGCCTGATTGAGTTGAGTAAAAGCCAACGTCCCGGAATTGTAGCCTTAAAAGAGATCACCAATTTACGGGAAGATGCTCTAACCGCCGGTCAGGTAAGTTTTCGGTTGGCTCCGCGAATAAATGCGGCTGGCAGGATGGCCGAGGCAAATTTAGCGGTAGAGTTGCTCATTAGTGATAATGCTGAAACCGCTAACCAGATAGCCCTTCATCTGGATGATTACAATAAAAAAAGGCAAGATGCGGAGCGGTTGATTGTTGAAGATGCAATGGCTATAATTGAGAAAAATGCACATTGGCTGGAGGGTCATTCACTGGTTATGGCTTCCTCTAAATGGCACCAGGGAATAGTTGGTATTGCTGCCTCTAAATTGGTTGACAAGTTTTACCTCCCTACAGTATTGATCTCTGAAGAAGATGAACTTGGCCGGGGCTCTGCCAGAGGAATAAAGGGGATAGATCTCTATAAAGGATTAAGCCAATGTTCCGATTTGCTGATTAAATTTGGCGGACATGAAATTGCCGCGGGTTTAAGCATCAAAATGGAGATGTTCCAGCAATTTCGGCAAAGTTTCGACCTGACTATCTCGACTCAGATTAAACGTCAAGAGATGGTGCCAAGCCTGGAAATCGATGCTCTGGTAAAACTGGAAGATTTGAGCATGGACAGGATGGATGAATTAGCCAGGTTGGAGCCTCATGGTGTTGGTAACCGGAATCCACTGGTTATGGTAAAAGGTGTCAAAGTAGGAGATATCTATAATCTCAATAACAACCACTTAAAATTCTCATTATTTCAAGAACAGGAAAACCGGCAAAGAGCAATTACTATTGATGGGATTGGCTTTAGCATGGGCAATAGAAAAACAGCCATCACCAATTCCCGGGCAATGGTTTTTTCTCCGCAAATAAATACCTGGAAAGGAAATAAAAAAGTTCAATTGATATTAAAGGACTTTCAATGAAATTGGAAAATAAAAAGTATACAATATTTGTGGTAGATAGCGAAGTCTATTGGTGTGATTATTTTAAAGAGGCACTTGAAGAAGAGGGTTTTAAGGTAATTGTATCGGACAATTCCAAATACGCTAGCGATTTACTACTGGCGGAAAATTTTGAATTGATGATATGCGATATTGACTTGCACGAAAAGGACGGTTTGCAAATACTCAAAAGAGCGAAAAAAATCAGAAATGACCTACCGGTGATTATGACCTCAAAACAAACCGCAGTTGATACCATGATATCTTGCCTGAATAATGGCGCTGATAGTTTTCTCGTCAAACCCTTTGAAAAAGGGGAACTCAGCGCACTAGTTAAAAATTCTCTGGAGAAACGCCTTACCGCAGAGAGGATGAAACTGGTTTCACCTTTTATCCATGATAAACGCCACCTGGAGATCCCCTCGAAAGTAGAGCTGGTTCCAGAAATATCTCAATACCTGGTTCAGCACATGACCAAACTGGAAATTTGCCAGGAAAACGAGGTGCAAAAAATGAGAATGGCCATCCAGGCTGTTTTGAATAATGCCATTGTGCACGGCAACCAGAATGACCACACTAAAAAGGTCACCATAGATGCGGAGTATAAATACAAATCCTTCACATGCACCATTTCTGACCAGGGAAAAGGATTTAAGCACAGTAAAACACCCGAATTTGGTGGAAAAAGGATAGGAGGAGAAAAAAAAGGCCGCGGACTGTTTTTAGCCATGACTTTTATGGATCAATTACTCTTTAATGAAATTGGTAACGAAGCAACCCTGATAAAAAAACTAGATAATGCACCTAAACCAAGATCAAGCAAGAATCAGGATCTTAATATTGAAAAACACGACCTGAAAATTCTGGTCATTGATGATTCAAGAGGGATAAGGGAAAAAGTTATCGCCGCCATGAATACCGAAGGATACTCTGTTTTTGAGGCTATCGATGGCGCCGATGGACTTACCAAAATAAAAGAATACAAACCCGACCTGGTGCTTTCAGACGTGGTTATGCCCAAAATAGACGGCTTAAAATTGTGCCGTATGGTCAAAAACTCAAAAATTGGTGATGAAACATATTTTATCTTACTTACTTCACAACGCAGCGTTGAAGATAAAATGTCAGGCTTTGAAATGGGGGCTGATGACTACATAACTAAACCTTTCAATATCAAAGAATTGAATGCCAGAGTCCAAACCGGATTGAGGCTGGTGTCCCTGCAAAAAACCATTATACAAAAAAACAAATCTTTAGCCCATTTAAACCAGCAAATTATGGATGACCTGGAAACTGCAGCCGCCATCCAGCGAGGATTGATCCCCACCCATTTTTCCAATATTAAAAACGCCAACCTATATTCAAAGTATATCCCCTCCTACTACCTGGGGGGCGATTATTATGATGTAATACAGTTGGGCAATGGTGATTGGGGAATCTTGTCCGCCGATGTATCGGGACACGGATTTTCCGCTACTTTTATTACCGCTATGCTGAAGATGTCTTTTCATTACCAAAGTAAACAGAATTTACCACCCACCGAAGTGATTAATCTGTTAAATAAAGATCTGTGCCAAACCATTATTACCGACGACTTTATAACCGGATTTTATGCGGTATATAATGAAAATACCCGGAGGTTGACCTGGACCAATGCCGGTCATCCTCCTCCA
>CAZTWC010000060.1:0-218 GCA_964617105.1 uncultured Myxococcia bacterium | reverse complement strand
TGATGTCAAAAGGCTGGAAGGTGGTGGCCTACCCATTGGAATATTCGCTGAGGCCAAGTATGAAGAATATAGCATGGAACTGCAACCAGGTGATAAGGTATTGTTTTATTCGGATGGAATAATCGAGGTGGTTGACCAAAATGAAGATTATTTTGGCCGGGAACGTTTAGAATCGGTAATGGTTCAACACCGACAGTATCCCATTGACGAAATCGGTG
>CAZTWC010000059.1:9604-16527 GCA_964617105.1 uncultured Myxococcia bacterium | reverse complement strand
AATGCCATTTTGGATAAATTTAGTCGAAATGGATTTGGTGCTTTTCAACACCCTTACAGAGAAACACAAGAACCCAGTACGGTTTTTATGGCAATGGGATGCCTGGAACCTATCACTTGCCCGGCTAGCAAAAAACGATCTATCTTGATTTTATTGGTCATGTTAATAATTAATCCGGAGAAGCACTAAAAAGCAGTAAAATCGCCATCATTTTCAGTATCAAACAATAGGCCATCGGTTTCCTCGGAGGTACCCTCTCCGGCAAAGGGCATTGATACATAAAAAGTTGTGCCCTGGCCAACTTTTGATTCCAGCCACAGTTTTCCTCCCATCATATCCACCAGAGGTTGAGCAACTGACAATCCCAGTCCCGATCCTTGAAACTTACGGCAAGGACTCATGTCTACCTGCCTGAATCTTTCGAATATCACCCTCTCCTCTTCTGGACTTATACCTTCGCCCTGATCTTTTACCGAAACGACAACCTCGGCATCCTCCCTCCAGGAAACGATCTCAATCCTGCCTCCGGGTTGATTAAACTTGATAGCATTATTTACCAGGTTATTGATCACCACCTGCATCTTTTCTTCATCGGCCAAGATCATACTCTCTTCATCAATATCTACCTGCAGTTGCATCTCCTGGCGCCTCAATTCGTGAGAATTGATATCCACTGTTTCTTCAATGACCGAAGCCAAATTGACCACCTGGCAGTCAAAAATATCCGCTCCTGCTTCCAGTTGAGCCGCCTCTAAAATATTGTCCACCTGCATGGTCAGATAGTAAGATTCTCTCAGGATGGTCGCGGCGATCTCCTCCAGTCCCAAATTCTCCTTCAGGCTTTTTTGGGCTAAAAGATGAATCATTCCGATTATAGTGCCCAAAGGATTTCTGAACTCATTCTGGACAATGGAAAGAAAACGGCTCTTCAACTGATCAATCTCGTTAAGTCGTTTATGAGCCAGGTTCAATTCCTCTATTGTTTGATCAATCTCCTTAAGAGCCACTTCTTTCTTATGTAGACGATCGGCCAACTCCTGTAATAATTCCTGATCTGTCAACTTTTTTCCTCCCTTAAAGGCAAAAGGATTCCAGGGTTTAATCGGTATTGTTGTTTAATTTTAGTAATGCGCGGTTGAGGTTAGATTTCACCCGGTTTAACTCTTCTATCAATTCAACCGGATTTATGCCAGCATGAAAAACACTATCTAAATAGGGACCTAACCGTTCCAGGGGAAATATTCTTTGGACTCCGGTTTCCAATAAAATAAACTTGCCGTAAAATTCATTCAAAAAAGGACTATAACTATCCCACTCTTCCAATAACCGTTTATCAGTGGCGATAACAGCAAAGGGTTTATTGGCACCAACTTTCTCTTTTAATTCCCGGCCGTTTTCTACTATTTCTGCAAACAATCCCTCCATACTCAAGACATCAAAAATTTGCTTGGATAAAGGCCCCTCATCGGTTAAGAATAACACATCTTGAGAGAGCATAAGTTCCAGAGTCAGGGGGGAGATATTGGTATGAAATCCACCCAAATCATGAATAAACCGTCCCATTTCCATTAGCATGGCTGTATCCAAACCGCCGAAAATAAAGACGCTGGAGTTAAAATCATCACCGTAAAGATCTTTTTTTATCCGCTGGCGTATTCCTTCCACCCCTCTGAACATCATATCCAGGGCATTCTTTACCATATCTTCATCATCGGAGCGAGACATCTTGATCCCGACCTCTTTCATCAGGAAAGCCGCCATCTGGATAAGATAAAAATTACCAGACCAGACTATCTCCTCCAACTGTTCCAGGGACTGGGCCATCTTTTCGCCGAACTCCATCCGCCGGGACAGGTTAACCTCAAAAGTCTCGTGTTGTTTCAGTAATATGGCCGCCTCAAAATGAACCAGATAGCGCTCCAACTCCTCCAGACTCTCTTCCAAGTCTTCTACCACATCCTCCAGATTGTAGTAAGAAATATTGATTACTTTGCTATCGTCGATGCCGGCTTGTACCACCTTCTGAGCTATGACTTGCTGATTCTTAAAATGACGGGACAAAATTTCTTTTTGCCCGGGAAGGAGGAAAATTTTTTCAAAGTGTGATTTCAACTGGGCAAGCAAATAATCTGAAGTAAGTACCTCTTCCGGTTCCTGGGCAGTTACACTCTTGCTAGAGTTCAATTCCTGTTCCCAGGCAATCAGAGCGTCAATATTATTTTTCAACTCCTTTGTTACCTGGTTTTCTATCTCAATGGTTCCCACAATAGGCTTGGTAATCTGGTAAATCTGAATATCCTGCTTGCGAAGAGCAGTTACTTTATTATTAATAAAATTCAACAATTCATCATCGCTACCTTTAAATACAGGACTTTTTTTATTCTTCTGCTTTGATTTTGCGCTGCAATGTTCATTCAACAGTTGAAATACCGCCTCTAACCTGGAGCCAATGATACCACTGCGGGCGATATGGGCTTTCATCAAGGGATAAAAACTACGCAAAAGAGATATGGTGTTTGCATCCATTTGGTCACTTATGTTTTGCAACATCTCCCTGAAAAACCTGACCAGAGCAATTTGGGTGGTGTAAATTTCTTGATTGTGTTCCATAAAAAATACCGCTTAAATTCTAAACCTGATATTGCATAATTATGGATAATTTGTTAATATTTGTCAAACAAAAATGAAAAAATTCATTGCCATAATTAGTTTTTCTGGTAGTCTTTTCAGGTAACCTTCTAATTACTTACGCAACTATACGTAAACGCAGATACGCAGATACGCAGATTTTGTTGGAGTCATTGATGAGCAGAGAAAAACAACTTATAGATTTACTAGCCATAGACGCCGATTTGTTGCGACTGATAAAAAACCAAATGGCCAATATTGCCACCAAGATTGAACGGGATACCACTGAAGTGGTAAAAAAAATCATCTCTCTTTACCAGGAGGTATCCAAACACAAAAAACAGGTGGATGATGTTTACGAAAACATCTATTTACACCAGGAGTCACATGCCAAAGAAGAGTTGATTACCAAAATGAATAACCTGGTAGACCAGCATCTCGACCATTGTACGGGGAACAACAAAGAGAGCAACCCGGAGGATATTCTCAGTATGAAACTAGTGGCTGAATCGCTAAAAAAATTCAACCAGCAATTGGAAGATCTGGGCAAGCAGGATGAAAAAATAGTAACCATGGCCAGGCCACTTTTGATCACTTTACAGTTTAACGATGGTATTCGCCAGGGTGTTGAACGGTCTATCCGGGCCATTGAGATCATCGAGCAATTGAACCAGAAAGAGATGACCGAGCAGGAGATAAAAGAGATAGCCAGGGAAAATCCTGAGATGGACGAGATTATCAAATCTCTAACAGCGATCTTTACCCACGAAGATGAAAAAATGATCCTGGCTGAACACTACAACCTTAAATTTGAAAAAAAAGATACCGGAAAAACCCTTATATTTTAATATCCTTTGGAAAACTTTTAGGTAATCAGGAGTCTGGTTAATGAAAAACAAAGTACTTATTGTAGATGATTCTCCCTCTTTAAGATTGATGGTGGGAGCCACCCTGGAGATGGAAGGTTACGAAACCGAAGAGGCCTCAGATGGAGAAGAAGCCCTGAAAAAACTAAAAACATATACCCCAAATCTAATCCTTCTTGATGTTAACATGCCCAATATGGACGGCCTAACCGCTCTTAGGGAGATAAAAAAACAGAGAAATTTTCGTTTTATCCCGGTGATTATGCTAACCACCGAGTCGGATGCCATGAAAATAATGACCGCCAAAAAATCGGGAGTATCGGGTTGGATAGTCAAACCCTTTAACGAGCAAGAATTGCTAAAAACCATCTCCCTGTTTGTGAAATAGGTAAAAATAAACCAAAACCTCCACCCTTTTTCAAACTTCTCGAAACTGCACTGTTGATGAAAAAAAAACAAAAAAACAAAAAAAAATCCTGGTTATTGAGGACAACAAAGTCATTTCCGATACCTTGCGCTTTCAACTTCAGGACAACTTTGATATCAGTATAGCCACCGATGGCAAAGAAGCCCTCAGCCATCTGGCCATCTACACCCCTGACCTGATCGTATTGGACTTGATGCTTCCCGACACCACCGGTTTTATCCTTTGCAGTAAAATCCGCAAAGTAAAGCGGCTAAAAACCAAACCGATTATTATTCTTTCATCTCTGGGCAGAACCAACGATGTTGAGGATGCTCTGGCAGTAGGAGCGGATGATTTTGTCCATAAACCTTACGTGGTCAACGAACTAATTACCAAGATAGTCCTGGCTCTATTAAGTGAAGCGGGAATCTATAAACCGGGTATGATAAGATGCAACAACTGCAAACACCTTCTCCTCAAAGCCACCAGAGTATGCCGTTATTGCGGGGAGGCCTTGCTGGAAGAGGAAAAAGAGTTCGCGGATGTGGGCGAACGTCTATCCTACAAAGAGTTGCAGACCGAAAGGCAAAGCGCCCTTTTAACCATGGGCAAACCTATCAAAAAAAAAATTATCGATGTGGTAAAAAAGAACCAACTCTCCTCTGACCTCTTCGAGTATGAAGACATAAAATCTTTGCAAGAAATTATCTGTGCCTCCAAGAATGAGAGTTTAAAATTAATCCTGCAAACCCTTTCCGCAGATGAACAAATCGAAAAAAACCTGTTTGAACTGGCTAATTTGCCTTTTTTAATCCCCCGCATCAGTTTTAATTCACTCAAAGATGTGATCGCTGAATACGGCATCGACAACCTGAAGATTCTCTTTGTCTCCATAATGACCTACAGAAATTTCTTCCTCTCCATCAACAACCTGGGACTTCCCCTGCGACGCCGCAAACCTTTTAAACTGGTTCGTAATTACTTCAACAAAGTGTGGGCGCATGCTTTGGCCTGCGCAGTGATAAATCGCCGCTTTGCCATGGAAACCGGCTGGCCGATTTTTGAGGCCTTCACTGCCGGCCTTATGCACGATATAAGTTATATAATTATTCCACGGCTGGTAATATCCCTTACCCACAGCAGCGAGCACTACCTGGACCCAATAGTGCTCAGCAACATCTCCACCGAGATCCATACAGTAATAGGGCATATTGCCATGGAAAATTGGGGATTTCCCAATTCTTTAAAAGAGGTGAACAAATTACACCACAAGAATGACCGGGAAGAAGTAGATATAACAAAAGGAGTAATGTTTGCCGATTGGATCGCGATGAAAGCGGAGTTGGGAGTAGAAGAACTAGAAATACCGAATGACTACCAAGAGATCATTGCCAATACCCTGAATATCAGTAGCGGACTAGTGGAAGATCTACACCATGACGCCAGTACCAATGTCAAAATTTTTGAAGGTTTTATAACCAAGTTGACACCCCGTGTAGATAAGGATAACATAGCTGAAGAAAGTGACAAAGATCAGCCCTTTTTCAGGAGATAATTCCCTTTATACATTCCACCTCTTGCCGAGCCCTGGCTAACAAATCCAGATAATCAACCTCCTGCTCCTCAATAGAGGCGTGGTTGATATCCTTTAACATTGGCACCAGCATTTTAAGACGCAGATTTTCTGCCGCACCCTTGATATAGTGAGCTTTTGCAGATATTTTTTGAAAATTGCCACTTTTTATAGCCACTTCCAACTCATCCAGATCGTTATCTATGGCGCTAATAAAATTTCCTACCAGCATATTTACTACACTTTCATCCAAATTTAAAATAGATGATGTTGCAGTCAAATCAAAATGCTCATTAGACTCGGGCATCTCTTCTCCTTTAAGAACGGAAAGAATTCCCGGCATTTTAACGCCGAGTTGACAAAATTGCCAAAATTTTCGGATGGTAACTGCTATTTAACCAGGTACCGAGTTAAAACCGTATCTAGTTCACCCTTGTTAATCGGTTTGGAAAGATAATCATCCACTCCCAGGGAAATCATTTTTTCCCGGGCCCCCTTCATGGCGTAAGCCGTAAGGGCGACAATGGGAATATGGTTAATATTATTTTCTTTTTCATACTGGACTATCTTGCGGGTGGCTTCGATACCATTGCACTCCGGCATGTTGATATCCATTAGAACTATATCGTATTTACCGTTACAGTATTTTTCCATCGCCACCAGTCCATTCTCCGCTATCTCGCTCTCAATGCCAATTTCCTTTAACATGATGGTAATCAACTGCTGGTTCACTGCATTATCCTCTGCCACCAGAGCCCGGACATTGTCTATTTTCAGTTTTCCACCCTGGCCAGGCGCTGATTTCACCTTGGCAACCGGCTCCTGACTCTCCAGGTCGGTTTCGATACCGATGATATCCACAATAGCATCGAACAACTTGGAGCCGTTCACTGGCATATAGATTATCTTTTTCAGCATCTTCCTGATGGGTCCCAGTTGCTTTTGCTGGTTTTGCTTGGCTATGCCAACCACAGGGGAGCCAAGTTCGGCAAGCCTGGGAAGTATCGCCGTCAACTGATCCGGTAGGGCATTAGCACAATCATAATTCTGCCACTCCTGGTTGTCTCGATAATGAAAAATCTGGTACCCGAAAGATTTGCAGTAGTCATCCATAATCTTCTCGAAATCTCCATGAAGGTCTTCGGGAGAATAGAATCCCACCTTCAGATCCTGCAACTTCTGGTAATTGATGGCAGTGCTCTTTTGTTCAATCTCAAAGTAAATGGTAAAAGAGAAAATGCTGCCTACATTTTCCTGACTCTCCAGGAACAATTTTCCTCCCATCAGAGAAACCAGATTGCTGCTGATAGAGAGTCCCAATCCGGTGCCGCCATATTTCCTCGACATAGAGCCATCGGCCTGAGCAAAGGGGTCAAAGATAATCTTCTGCTTTTCTTCGGAAATCCCAATACCCGTATCAGATACTGAAAACAAAATTTTACACTGGTTG
>CAZTWC010000059.1:0-9594 GCA_964617105.1 uncultured Myxococcia bacterium | reverse complement strand
CCTGTATCGGCTCTATTCTCACCACCAGAGAACCGTTCTCAGGGGTAAATTTCAGTCCATTCTCAGTCAGGTTGATCAATACCTGCTTAATCCTGGTAGGATCACCCAAAATGGTTTCGGGCAGATTGGGATCGATAAAACTCATCAAAGTGATATTTTTATCGTTGGCTTTAACAGAAAACAAAGAAACCGTGGTCTCAAACTCTTTTAGAGGATTGAAACTGATCTTCTCCAATTCGATTTTGCCACTCTCGATCTTGGAAAAATCGAGAATATCATTGATTATACAAAGTAAAGTCACGGTGCTCTTGTTAATGGCCTGCACATATTCATGCTGAGAGGTATCCAGGTGAGTATCGCCTAAAAGCCGGCTAAATCCCAAAATTCCATTCATGGGGGTTCTTATTTCGTGGCTCATATTAGCCAAAAACTGCCCCTTTAATTCGTCAGCCTGCTTCACCTTTTTCAAAGCGGCCTTCAACTCATCCTCTTTCTCTATCAATCCGGTAATATTATTACCCAGGCTCAAAACCTCAACCATGGTGCCGGAGGGATCTAAAATTGGGTACAAGATAGTATCCAGATGATAAATATTTTTACCTTTACCCTGGTATTTAATAATTCCCTGCCACTTCTTCCCCGCTTTGATGGCGTTCATTTTTTCGGTTTTAAAATCCTCCATCTCCTGCGGGTCCAGGAATTGCCAGTAATCCTGGCCCACCACCTCCTGGTCGGTAAAGCCGGTGAGTTGTCTAAATTTGTCATTAATATAAACCACTTTGCCGTTGTCATCACTCTTTAACACTATGGTGCTGAGATCCACCGCTCGTTTGTATTCTTCCAGCAGTTTCGATTCCTGTTCCAGTTTTTTCTTAAGGTTAATGGTTTCAGCAATTTTATAGAGACTGTTATACAGATTTTCGATGTCAATGGGCTTGAGAACATATTTGCTGATGCCTATTTCAATGGCACCCACCAATAAATTGACTTCGTTGTGGGCAATGGTGATGATTATGGGCACGCTCCGGTCAATGGCCAAAATCTCTTTGGACATCTCCAGCCCATTCATGCTGGGCATCTTAATATCGGTAACCACAATGTCTGGCCGCTCCTCTTTGAATACCCCCAGTCCTTCCCGGCCATTTTCTGCGACCAGTAAGGTGCTGACCCTTCTTTTCAAAATTCGGCTGATAGTCTGGCGTAAAAAAGTGTCATCTTCCACATAAAGAACAGTTACATCTAATTTTTTAGCACTCATTATTTAACCTCCCGACTGGCACCGATATCTGAAACCTGGCCCCCTCTTCAGTGTTGGTTACACTCAAGCGCCCCTTCATTTTGTTTTCTATTATCTCCCGGGACATATACAAACCGATACCAGTGCCGTCCGCTTCTCCCTTGGTGGTAAAATAGGGCTCAAAGACATGGTTTATAACATCTTCAGGGATTCCACCGGCATTATCGGTAATATCAACTATCACCTCATTATCCTGCTGGCGGGTTGAAATCAATATCCGGGGATCATCTATTTTCCGGCCTGCCAATTCATCTTTGGCATTATTGATTATATTTATCAGCACTTGACTGTATTCATTACCAAAGCCATAGAGGGAAATATTTTCTTGAAAATCTTTTTCAATGCTGATGCCATTGGTTTTTATATTGGCGCTGATAATGTTCAAGGTACGCTCGATATTTTTGCTAAGATCAAATTGTTTTTCGCTACTGGAGGAATTAAAAAAACTCCTAAAATCATCAATGGTATCTGACATGTGGGCGATTAACTGCCTGGAATGCTGAATGCTTTCATCCAGGTATTTCTCATCCAACTCCTGGTAATTATAGGCGTCCTTGATATCTTGGATTATTATTCCCAGGCCGCTTAGAGGTTGCCGCCACTGGTGAGCTATATTGGCGATCATCTCTCCTATCGCAGCCAGGCGGGATTGCTGCATCAAAGTGACATCCTTTTTGCGGTTGCTTTCCACCTCCTGAGCCACCCGGTCGGCCAGTTGCTGATTGAAAGTTCTGATTTTCCGGTAAGCGGCCTTCAACTCATCTTCCGCTTGTTTGCGGTCGCTGATATCGACAAAACTGTGCAGATAACATCCTCCCTGGCCAAATTCCAGGTAAACCGCATTCCATAAACAAATTTTATCCTGACCATCCTGCTTTGGTATTACCACCTCTTTATTTCTCAAAGATTGCCTGTTTTCCACAAAACCGGTTAATTTTTGTAATCGTTCCTGCCAACAACAATCAATTCCCCTTATATTCTCGTTTTCGCAACCAATTATTTTCTTGAATACAATATTGGACTCCAATACTTGACTGGTTTTGACATCGACCAGTAAAACACCCACGGGAAGGGCTTCAAAAATATTGGTCAACCTCTCTTCCAACTCAAACTGGGCTCTCTCCATCTTTACCTGGCCGGTGATCTCCCGGATAGTTACCATCAGGATCTCTTCTCCATCCTCCTGGCATAAGGGTTTCAGTTCCACGGCGAAATTGGATTCCTGAATATCATTTTCGAGTTGAATAGAAACTTTGTTGCTGGTTATTCTGGCTATCTCCAGGCCGGTTTTAAGTTTTTCCTGGCATTTGCCGCTATCACTGCTCCACAAAGAGAGAAAATCCTTGCGCCTTCTTGGATCTATTGGTTTATCTCCCGGCTCAGCCATCTTAAAATGCTCCCGGGCAGGGCGGTTGCAGTATTGAATAAAATCTCTTTTATTCAGCAAAAAGACCATATCCTCTATATTATCCAGAAGTATCTGGAAATTATCATCTCCGGCAGTTGTCAAAGTTAATCTCCTACATTTTTACTTTTTTTTCATATATGGATAGCGATAATCTTCCGGAGGACAAAACATCTCCTTGATGGTACGGGTAGAAACCCACCTGAGCAAGTTCAGGTAACTGCCCGCCTTGTCATTGGTGCCAGAAGCCCGGCCGCCGCCAAAAGGCTGCTGTCCCACCACCGCTCCTGTAGGCTTGTCATTGATATAAAAGTTACCCGCCGAATTGACCAGAGCCTTAGATGCCTTAACTATGGCCTGACGATCCTGGGCAAAAACCGCTCCAGTCAGGGCATAGGGGGAAGTCTTATCGCAAATATCCAACGTCTCTTCAAACTGGTTGTCTTTATAAACGTATATAGTTAACACCGGCCCAAAAATCTCATCCTGCATCAGCCTAAAATCGGGACGGGAGGTCAAGACCAGAGTTGGTTCAATAAAATACCCCTCTGAATCGTTGCATCCGCCACCGGTTAATATTTCTGCATCGCTGGAGTCAGTAGCGTAATCGATATATTCTTTAATAGAATTATAGGCCGCCTGGTCGATAACCGCGCCCATAAAATGTTTGAAGTCAGTGACATCTCCCATGGTGATCTCTTTGACAGTCCCCACCAGCATCTCTTTCAATCCAGACCATACAGATTCCGGAATATAGGCCCTGGAAGCAGCGGAACACTTTTGTCCCTGGTACTCGAAGGCGCCCCGAACCAGGGCGGTGCAGAGAGCATTCTGGTCGGCGGAGGGATGAGCAAAGATAAAATCCTTTCCGCCGGTTTCTCCCACTATCCGGGGATAGGAGCGGTATGATGCAATATTTTGGCCGATGGTTTTCCACATCCCCTGGAACACCGGGGTGCTGCCGGTAAAATGGACTCCGGCCAACTCGGGCCGGTTCATAACCGGATTACCCACCGAACCGCCCGGACCGGGGATCAGATTGATCACCCCATCGGGTAATCCCGCTTCCTGCAATAGTTTCATTATAAAATGAGCTGAGTAAACAGCAGAAGAGGCTGGTTTCCATAGCACCACATTGCCCATCATGGCTGGAGAAGTTGGCAAATTGCCGGCAATGGAGGTAAAATTAAAGGGGGTGACAGCAAAGATAAAACCCTCCAGGGGACGATATTCCACCCGGTTCCATATACCTGGCGAAGATTCAGGCTGCTGGCAAAATATCTCTTCCATATAGATCGGGTTGAACCGGTAAAAATCGATCAATTCGCAGGCGGAATCGATCTCTGCCTGATGAGCAGTTTTACTCTGATTTAACATGGTGGCGGCATTTAGAATAGGCCGGTATTTGGTGGCTAATAACTCCGCAGCCTTGAGGAAAATGCCGGCTCGGTGTTCCCAGGGCATGGCCGCCCACTGAGGCGCCGCAGCCATGGCTTTTTCCACTGCCAGATTAACCTCATTCTCGCCCGCTTTGTGATACTGGGCCAGCAGATGCTGGTGATTATGAGGACAGACACACCTGGCCAAATTGCCGGTGCGAACCTCTTCTCCGCCAATAACTAAAGGGATATCTATATTTTCCCCCAGCATTTTCTTCAATTGCCCCTGTAATATCTCCCGTTCATAACTTTCCGGGGCATAATCTAAAATTGGTTCATTATAAGGAACTGGCACAGAATAGACTGCGTTGCTCATGACATACTCCTTAGGGCGCTTAATCAGGTGGGAAAAAATTTCATCACCGGGAAAAAATTTCCTCCTGGAAAAATGTATTTCCCCAGGAAACACTATCCGGAGAGAGGTAACCTAAAGTTATTTGCCCTCGACATTAACACCTATCCAGTTGATATCACTTGGCATATCAAGCATGCGTATTTTTTAAGACGAAAACCCTTAAAACTGGCACGGGGTTTGCATCTATAATTTGACGAGGTTAACACCAAAGACGTTATAATTATTAGCATTTAATACTATGAAAGTCAACCAGAAGATACTTCAAACCTACCTGAATCCAGCCGTTACCCGGCCTGCTTCAGCGCCAAGGACCAAGAATTTGCCGGTTCCTAAAGGAGCTGCATTTCAGGACTTGCTCAACCAGGAAATCCAAAATGCGGATTCTATCAGGTTTTCTAATCATGCCGCCTTGCGGATGAAACAACGAAATATCTCTTTTGACAACCAGGAGATGGCTAAAATTAACGAGGCCTTTACCAGGGCAGAAGACAAAGGAGCAAAAGAGTCGCTCTTTTTGACCCAGAAAGCGGCACTGGTGGTATCAGTACCCAACCGCACCGTAATCACCGCGGTTGACCCTGACTCAATGAAACAGAATGTTTTTACCAATATAGATAGTGCAATGTTTGTTTAGTGTGTAGCAGTTGTCATCCTACGATTTGGATGGCAACTAAAATTTAATTTAAGGGCCGGACCTCTCGGGGTTCATCCGCAAACCAAGTTGGTAGCGAGAATTCGCAGCAGACCGACTCCCCCTTGCCGGATGGACACCACCACAGGAGGCCCTCCGGCTGCCAAACGACTGCGGCAGCCATCTGGACAATAGTGTCCCGGAAGGAGGATTCCCATGTATCTCATCTATTTCTACTGTTCTGTACAGCATTAGTGTTCGCAAGATTGCGAAGTAATTTGGTATGCCGGCAAGGCGCGACTGATGGAGCATAGCAACGCTATGTGACTGAAGTCGCAACGTCCCACAGGGATGACCTTCGGCCTCAGCAGGCGCGCCAAAGAACGAGCAAGATGCGAAAGTTAATGTTGTACAGAGCACTCGTGCTCTTAATACTTCTCCATTGTAAGGCAGATCACCAGTAAAATATATAACCCACTTCTTGGTACAAGAGGGTGTACCCTTGCCATCGATTATGGCGAAACCTTCTGTGGCACCATGATAATAGAAGTGTAACTGCTGGCCGATATCACCTGACAAGTCGGAAGAAGTATAAATCTTCATTTACATTTTAGTTGGAATACCAGGTTTTAACCTGATTTCCGTCCGAAAACCCCTTCGGTTGTGGATTCTCGGACGAAAACTGCTAACCCAAGAGATTTTTGATCGGTTTGGATCATTTTCTCTACTCAGGCTAAATCCGGTAATATTTATCAACAGGGTAGGACCTCATTTGAGGATACCCCTTCCCCGGGTCGTTTACCCGGGTACTGCGGGCTCTTTGAGCTCGTCAGGGAGGGATCTATGTCTATTTACGGTACTCTTTTCTCCGGTATTTCCGGTCTGTATTCCCAATCTAAGGGACTGTCAGTTATCGGAAATAACCTCTCCAACCTGAACACCGTGGGGTACAAACGCTCCCGGGTCAACTTTCAAGATGTATTGAGCCAAAGCATCGTGGGCGGCGCCACCATCAGCCAGGTAGGCCGCGGCGTACGGGTACAAAATGTTCAACAAATCTTTGAAGACGGCGCCATCGTCAAT
Organism: uncultured Myxococcia bacterium; assembly: GCA_964617105.1. Classification (GTDB taxonomy): domain Bacteria; phylum CAZTWC01; class CAZTWC01; order CAZTWC01; family CAZTWC01; genus CAZTWC01. Next base: position 3,384 of record CAZTWC010000059.1, on the reverse strand, counting down.
ACTGGCAGGGTTTCCGACCTGGCCATCTCCGGACGCGGTTTCTTTATGACCAAAGGTAACTTCAACGGCACCTCTGGTGACTTTTACACCAGAGCCGGCCAGTTCAGCATGAACAAAGAAGGATATCTGACCAATCCGCTGGGACTAAAATTGCAAGGCTACCTTTTTGATGGTCTGGGCAACCAGATGAGCACCATCGGCGACCTTAATATCGGATCTTCCAAGAGCGACCCCAGGAACACCTCTCTGGTGGACCTGGTGGCCAACCTCAACTCCGAAGATGACGCCAAAACTATGCCTCCGGGACAAACTGCCAAAGAGGTTATCACCTCTGACCCCAGCAAAATGAGTAATCTTTCCACTTCGGTTACAGTATACGATTCCCGGGGCAGAGCTCACGACCTGGAAGTTCACTTTAGCAAACTGACCGACCCCAACGCGGTGGAAGATACCGCCAAAGGAACCATCGGCCGGGCGGACCCGGGCAAATTGACTGCAACGCCAGCCACTTCCTGGAACTATTATGTAACCTCGAAAAATGATGAACTGGCCAAAGGCTTCGCCGGTCAATACCAAAATATTGCTGACGGCAACACCCTGCTGAGCAAGGGAACCCTGGACTTTGACGCCAACGGCTCCCTGATGGGCAGATTTCCCCAGGCCGGCACCACCGGTTTTACCGTGCCGGTAGAGTTCTCCGAAGCCATCGCTCAAGAGTTAACCATCTCCTTTGACGGCCAAGGTACTGTTAAAGGCGGTCCGGAAGATCCCAATCTTCCTGCTAACACTGACCCCAAAGCCACCACCAAGGGGATCACCAGTTACGCATCCTCCAGCGCCCTCTCCTACCAGTCCCAAGACGGACGCAGCGTAGGTTCGCTACAGGATATCTCCATCGACCCCGATGGTACGGTAAAAGGGTTTTTCTCCAATGGCAACAAGAGAGAGTTGGGCCAGGTGGCTATTGCTGATTTCAAAGATGTGAACTCCCTGAAAAAATTATCGGGCAATATGTATGGCGAAACTGCCCAATCGGGACGTCCGGCTGTAGGTTCAGCCGGCACCGAGGGCCGCGGCACCATCGTCTCCGGTTCCTTAGAGAGATCCAACGTGGATATCGCCAATGAATTCGTCAACCTGATCACTACTCAACGGGGCTTTTCCGCTAATGTGAAAAGCATAACCACTGCAGACCAATTGCTGCAAGAAGCAATGAGCCTCAAGCGGTAGGGGTTAGGGGTAAGGGATTAAGGGGTTAGAGATTAACCCCTAAAAACCAGCGACGATTACTAAGGAGCATTTCGAAACCTTTAAAACTTAATAGTAAAAAAGATTCAATCACAAAGCCAGCGGCCGGGAAGTAATGTGAACCCCCCGGCCAGGCCGAAACAGATAAAATGCAAAACGAATATATATAAAATTATATAGGTAACAAAATGAATTACAGACAAAATATTTCCAGAAAAAACTCCAGCAAATTCAAAACCCCGGCTATGGGAATGATACAGGCAATGGCAGACAGCGATTATGGTTATTCCTGGTCAAAACATGCCCGCCAGCGGATGGATGAGAGAAATATCTCTATCACTCATCAAGAGGAGAAGAGGATTGGAGATTGCATCCAACGGATGGAAGCCAAAGGGGCCAAAGAGTCGCTGCTTTTAACCGGAGATACAGCCTATATAGTTAGCGTGGTACAGCGCAAGATTATCACCATCATCGCCAGGGACAACCTGAAGGGTAACCTGTTTACCAAAATTGACTCGGTGATGTTGGTTTAAGTTAGTTTAGTTTACTCAAAGGCCTGGACCGTCAGCAATGACGGAAGGCCTCAATAAAAGGCATAATTATAGATGCCTTTTACAAGGAGGTTTTTATGAGTTGTTTAAATTCCATCTATACCGGCGCTACCGGTATCCAAATCAATGAAAGAAATCTACAGATTATCGGCGACAACCTTTCCAACCTGAACACCGACGGTTACAAACGCAAAAGAGCGTCTTTTCACGAACTTTTGGGCGGCATCATCCACGGTCACGCCGGTTCCAAAGAAGCAGGCGTAGGAGTTGGTGTATTAAACACTGAAACCGATTTTTCCATTGGCAGTTTGAAAGAGACCAATATCAACAGCGATATGGCTATTAAAGGCCAGGGGTTCTTTATGGTCAAAGGAACTGCCGACGGGTACCAAGGTGCCTACTACACTCGAGTAGGTAACTTTCATATAGATAAAGACGGTTTTATGGTGGATGCCAATAGACTGAAACTCCAGGGATTCAACCTGGACAAGGACGGTAAGGTGGTAGGCGGACTGGATAATATCAACATCAGCAACAACAGCCAGTCGGGCAGAGCATCCTCAGAAGTAAAAATAGCGGCCAACCTGGATGCCACCACCGCTGCCAAAACATCCATACCCGATGCCGCCGCAATGGAAAATAATCCAGCCCAAAAATCGAGCTTTGCCTCTACGGTGACGGTTTACGATTCCCGGGGCCAGGCTCAGGAACTGGAAATCCATTTCTCCAAACTATCCGGTTCTGGAGCGGCCGGCAGAATCGGAACTTCAGCCCACGCTGATAGTGTATCATCCTGGAACTACCAGGTGCTGGCCAAACAGTCGAAGGTGGACACCACCCCTGCTCCGGTGGACAGTAGCAAACTCTACGTGCAGATTGCCGGCGGAACTCTCGATTTTGATAAAAACGGCAACCTGGTTAAGCAAGACAAAGGGACTGGCACCCGTAACACCGGGGCGGTTCACTTTAAAGGCGCTGACAACAGCCAGATAATAAACTTTGACTTTGCCAGTGGTGGCGGCATTACCTCTTATGCATCTACCAACGCCATAATCAAAACTACCCAGGACGGTTTCAAGGCCTCGGAGATGAAGAGTTTTCGGGTCACCTCCCAGGGATATATTTCCGGCCTCTTTTCCGATGGTGAAGAGCGCAATATCGGCAAAGTGATGCTGGCCAAGTTTCAAAACACCCGGGGTCTCAAAGCCAATAACGGAAATCTTTACAGTTCCACAGTTGATTCCGGAGCGCCGATTATTAACGAAGCCGGCTCGGGCGGCACCGGACTAATTCAGGGTGGAGCCCTGGAGATGTCCAACGTGGATTTGACCAAAGAGTTCGTTGACATGATTAAAACCCAGAGGTCTTTTCAGGCTGCCTCCAAGGTGGTTATGACCTCTGACCGGATGTTGATGCAGTTATTCAACATCAAACGATAATAAATAATTACCGGGCAGGCGGATAGTCCGCCTGCCGATAATACTAAGGGCGTCAGGGAAGACGGGGCGGGTAATCAAGGAAGATTGCAAATAGGAATGTTATCAACCTTTAACCAGGCTTTTCAGAAGATGAAAAACAATTTTAA
>CAZTWC010000058.1:11625-16605 GCA_964617105.1 uncultured Myxococcia bacterium | reverse complement strand
TGGAAGCCATTATTTCCCAATGGCGTTTGATATGGGCAAAAAGTCCAAATGAAACTACTTCCGGTTCATTGTAGAGTTCACCATCTGCCTGGAGAAATGCCCTATCTACAACTTTTCTTTCCAGGTTGGGAAGATATTTGGTGATAGCCTGAAAAAATTGGCTGGACCAGTGCCATCCCTCTGAATCCAGGGTTCCACCATAGTCGAACAAAATAGCTTTAGTCATAATTACCTATCTACAGGGTCAAGGTTTATTGCCAGTTAATTGGGCTCTGCCGATAGGTTTAAACTTTTAAACGTCTATATCGGGTTCGCAAGGCCAACAGGTTTGAGAAGGAGATAACTGCGAAAACACAAACCGCTGCCACGGCGCCGCCCAGGGCCACCAACCAGAGTTGTCCCACTATTGCCAAAATTGTGATAGCCAGGGTGAAAGTGTCCCTTTTAACTAAATATTTAAGGTAAAAAAGTATTCTATCAATACCAGATGAATTTTTCCACCCCATATTTCCTTCTGTTAGGGTTTTTAGGTCATTTACATTTTCATTTTGGCTGAATTGAGTTGAATTTGTAGTTTTTTCAGAATTGTTTTGCTGATCAAAATAAACATGGGGCAGCACGAAACTATTGATATCTCCAGACCCAAGGGTAAAGTGAACAAAAGAATACTGTTGCAATTGTCCAAAAGTAAAACAGATACCGGTTACCCAGGCAAGTACAATGAATAGTTCCGGCGGCAGCCAGGTGATGGTTTTGCTGAGTCCCACATTGAGTAAAACTAAAAATACCAGGTTGGACAGATCATCGCCGATGGTATCCAACCATTCACCCAATTTTGACTCCAATAGTTTGGCTCTGGCTATCTCGCCGTCTATGCCGTCTAAAATCGAATTTGTTTGAAAGAGCAAAGCCCCGATCAGCATATAGAAATAACCGCCGAAAGAGGCGATTATACCTGCCAGTATTCCCAGCCCCAGTGAAAATATAGTAAAGAAATTGGGGGAGAGATTGGTGTGCATTATTTTTTTGCTGAAATATAAAGAGATGTGGCGGTCATATCTGGCGGTAAGTCCATCGGCAGGCTTGCGCAGGGAAAAGAGCAACTCTTTTTCTGCAACTTCACGCTGCTGGTGGCGAAAAAGTATTTGCCAGGTTTTCTCTTTTTCGGAAATTAACTGCAATTGGTTCTGATTACCGTAATGAAGGAGTAATTTTTGGGGTGAGTTTATTTCTGGGGTAAATTTATCTATGGAAGCAATAAAGGCCCCGGTAAATTTTTCACCATTTTGGAGGCCAAGATCACCAATGGGGAAATAGTCTTCTGAACTATTTCCAACCAGCGCTGAAACCAGATCTATATTCGATTGTTGGACGAAATCGGGTAAAAAACGACCGAAAGTCAAGGCTCCCGGCCAGTAGAGAAAAGAGTTCTGGACCGGTTTATCTTTTGTTTGGTCGAAATGATCTTTTAGAAAATAGAGGTCTTCTCCATTAGATTCTATAATCTGGACCGGGGGATATGGAGAATTGGTTTCCAATAGTTCTTTTTGCAGTAAGTCTATACTCTCTTTTCCAGCCAGCAGCAGAAAAGATTGGTAACCTTTTCGTTGAAAGAGCAGTAGATTTCTGATCAAAAGGGATAGGCCACAAACTTTTTCCAATCCCTTGTAATCTCGCTGGTTTTTATTGGTGTCTAACAGTGGCCGGTTGATTCCACGGAAATCGATAACAACGGTAGTTGGCATGATCAAATACTCAGGTTATTGCTGTGCTCCTTGACATTGTCTATATCTGGCAACAACTGTGGTTCTAAATCCCAATGGATTTTTTGTTCAGGTATGGAGAAGTAAGGCATGGGAACGGTAGTATCTTCACAGTGGTTGTACGCAGATTCATACATCTTTTCGATGGTTTGTACGCACATATAGGCTTCTATCACATGAGGATTGATGGTTATCTCTTTGTCGATAGCATTCTGGAATTCGTGGAACAGTGAGGTAAACCAGGTGGTGTGAGAGGAGTCGTCAAAATCGGAGCGGATATCAACTAACTTGCTGCGGCCGTTTTGCACCAGTTCCATTTTATCTTCATTCACATAAATGGAGCCCTTGTCGCCCTGGATACTATACATAACTTTTCGGGAGCCGGCGGTCCAGGTGAGCATCAGGTTAGTGGTGCCGTTTTCAAACTCCAGAGTGGCCATAACATTGTCTTCTACATCGTATTTCTTGTTTTTACGAAAGGCGTGGCAGGTGAGAGAGTCGGGAAAATGTCCCATCCACATAAAAGCCAAATAGAGGCTGTGGCTACCGTGATCCATACCGATTCCACCTCCGGAATATTTTCTGGTCCGCCGCCAATCAGGGATCCAGTCGGGAGTTCCGTGGGCATGATCGGTCCTGAAAGTCTGCATGGTAATCTGGCTGACATTACCAATGGCGCCTTCTCTGATCAGTTTGGTGGCAGCCTTAATAATGGGGGCGTGTTTGTAGTTGTGGCAGGGAAAAAAGACGACCTGGTTTTTCAGGGCGTTATTAATTACCCGTTTGGCTTCATAAGTGGAGGTAGTAATAGGTTTTTCACAGAGTACATGAATTCCCAGATTGTTGGCTGTCATAGAGATGGAGCCATGAACATGAGGCGAGGTGGCGATATCCACAAAATCCAACTCCTCTGCTACCAGTAATTCTTTATAATCCACATAGCAATTGATGTCGCCAAAATCTTCTCGGGCGGCTTTTAATCTGGACATTTGAATATCTGCCACGGCTACAATTTCCACGTCTTCCATTTTACGGTAGGCTGGTGCATGTCCTCGTTGGGCAATAGAGCCGTAACCGATAATAGCGCCGCGCATTTTTTTGTTAATTTTTGTCGATTTCATGGTTTTCTCCTGAAAGGTTATTGCTGGTATTTTGACCAACTACCCGCTCCACCATCACGCATTAAAAAAATTTTAATTTAAATGAATCAAACACTTCCTCTATTATTTCCAACCCTCTGTCCACTTGAGATTCATTGATTACCAGGGGAGGATTAATTCTCCACCTGGGGGTATAGTTCATAGTTAAAAGTCCTCTTTTTATGGTCTGTTTAAACAGCCACTGACATTTTTTCGAGGAGGCTAGTTTTCCGGTTTGTTGATCTTCTACCAAATCAACGCCAATCATCAATCCTTTGCCCTGGATGCGACCAATAAAGGGGAATCTGTTTTTCATCTCTTTAAGACTGGATAGAATCCTATCGCCCATAGTTTTTGAGTTGGCCACCAAATCCTGTTTTTGAATAATATCCAATACCCCTTTACCTGCGGCACAGGCTAATGGATTACCGCCGTAGCTGGAGGAGGAGAAAGATGGATTGGAAAAGGGTTTGGCATTGACAATATCCTCACTGGAAACCAGGCCTGTTACCGGAAAACCGGCGCCCATACCTTTGCCCAAAGTCATAATATCTGGGGTTACATCAAAGTGTTGGTGGCCAAACATCTTTCCTGTGCGTCCAAAACCGGTGATCATTTCATCCAGGATAAATACCATATCATGGCGGCGGGCAATCTCGGCCAGAGCGGGCAGATATCCATCCGGGGGAACTATATTGCCTTCAGTGCCCTGGATTGGTTCTACAATAATGGCGGCCAGACTGCCGAAAGTCTGCCTTTTAATGGCATCTTCCACGAACTGAGCGCACAAGAGGCCGCAATCAGGATACTCCAATTTAAAGGGACACTGGGAGCAGTCGGCATTGGGCATAATATGGCAGCCAATCCCCTGGGGACCTAACTGGTGCTTGAAATTGCTGCCCATCAAAGGTAATACCCCGGCGGTTTTACCGTGGAAACCACCCCAAAAAGAGATTACTTCGTATTTTTTGGTATAACAACGAGCCAGACGCAAGGCGGCTTCAACCGCTTCGGCGCCGCTGGAATAGAGTTGTACCCGTCTAGTTTTTTCCGGCAGAATTTCAGCCAGGGCTTCCAGATATTCCACCCGGCTGGAACTGCAAAAACTGGTGGCCATAAATCGAGAAGCCTGCTCTGAAATCATTTTGGCCAGGTGCGGATGACCGTGCCCCACGCTGGCTACTCCTACCCCGGCGAAAAAGTCGATGATCCGGTTGCCTTCCACATCCTGTAAAATCGCTCCCTCCCCTTTTTCAAGGGCCATCTGAGCCAGGATGGAGATATTTTGGATCCCAGGTGAAAGAATGGGTTTCTCTCTTTGGAGCAACTGTTGAGAAATTTCCCGGTTTTGAATTTTAGATTGAGTCATGTTTAGTAACTAATAGTAAATTTTCATTAAAAAAATAGTTGTCCTGAAATAGTTAGTTCATATCCGAAAAGTAACCTGGTTATTACCTCTACAAATGCCGGGCCAACTATGTCAGCATATTACATTGTAATCACTGGAGTAGCAAATTTATTACCGATAATAGTGTTTTCAACTAAAGACTATAGGATGAACTATATAGTATAAGTAAAAATTTGTTTATTAATATGCAAGAAACGAGCCAGGTCGCCATTTGTTCGTGAGATATTGTCGAAATAGATGTGAGGTGGTGGTTAAGAGGCTAAAAATGGCCTTCTAATACATTATACCGAAATAGTTGGTCCGATTATAAATCTTCATATAAATGAAAATATTAGCGGAATTTCGTAGTTTTATTTCACAGTGTAGTTTTTTTTCACGTATATTTTTTGCAACATTAGAATTTCAAATTGGAATATTTACATTTTCACCATAGGTTTTAGACTATCCCCCTTTCCAATCAACTCATTGACTTTCTATATAAAATGGAATAAAAAATTAGATAGTGTCTGATAGATGCGCTCCCAGGGAGGAATATTCGATTGAAATTAAAAACTCTACTAGGCGGTAAGAGTTGGCAGTTCCATAGTCTGAAAGAGGTTCTGGCCAAGGCCAACGAAGAGAAATCCGGAGATCAACTGGCTGGTGTGGCCGCCAAAAACGCCACTGAAAG
>CAZTWC010000058.1:0-11615 GCA_964617105.1 uncultured Myxococcia bacterium | reverse complement strand
GGCCGATGTGCTGGTGGAGGAGATCCGGAACCATCCAGTTGTTCCCTACCAGGAGGACGAAGTAACCAGGATAATCGATGATAATTTAGATATGGCGGTATATGAGAGGTTCAAGTCCTTTACCATTGGCCAATTGCGGGAATATGTTCTGGATCGGGATGTTTCTGGTCAGGATCTGTTGACCCTGGGCCGGGGCCTTACCAGCGAATGTATCGCTGCCCTGGCCAAATTGATGTCCAACCTGGACCTGGTAAGTGCGGCCTCGAAAATCAGGGTGATTACCCATGCCAACACCACCATGGGACTGGCTGGCCGCCTGGGCGTCAGGCTACAGCCCAACCATACCACCGACCATCCTGATGCTATAATTGCCTCTACCATGGAGGGACTTTCTTTTGGCTCTGGTGATGCTTTAATTGGGGTTAACCCGGTCATTGATACCGAGGAGAGCACCAGGGCAATATTGGAGAATCTTTTTAATTTTACCAGAAGTTTTCAAGTCCCCACCCAGATTTGCTGTTTGGCCCATATCACCACCCAGATGAAAGTGCTGCAGGCCGGAGCGCCTATGGATATAATGTTCCAGAGTATTGCGGGCAGCGAAAAGGGCAACAATGCTTTTGGGATAAATAACCAGATGCTGGCTGAATGTCAGGCCATGATTCAGGAGTTGAGCACTGCCAAAGGGCCCAATTTACTCTATTTTGAAACCGGCCAGGGCTCGGAACTGTCCTCGGCAACTCACCATGGATCAGATCAATTGGTGATGGAGGCGCGCTGTTATGGACTGGCCCGGCAGTATAAGCCTTTTTTGGTCAACACAGTGGTTGGTTTTATCGGCCCGGAATATCTATATGACAGCAAACAGGTGATCAGAGCCGGTTTGGAGGATCATTTTATGGGGAAGATGCACGGGATTCCCATGGGTTGTGATGTTTGCTATACCAACCATATGCAGATGGACCAAAACGACCTGGAGAATTTAGCCATACTTTTGGGGTCGGCTGGAGTAAATTTTTTCATGGGTTTGCCCATGGGCGATGATATTATGCTCAACTATCAGAGCACCAGTTTTCATGATAATGCCGCCATCCGGGAGATATTAGGGCTAAGGCCCACACCGGAATTTGAAACCTGGCTGGAGCGGATGGGGCTGATGGAAAACGGCCGCCTTACCAGCATGGCTGGCCATTTGGGGATATTTTTGTAACAGGAGAGTATTCATTGCAGCCGCAAGAGATAAAAGATATTGTCAAAAAAGTGCTTAGCGATTTTGATGTGAGCGACACCAAGGCAGCTGTTTTTTCGGTAGATGAGAACAGTATTGGCGGAACTTCTGGAAAGGGGACGGCAATGGGATCGGTCAACTTGTCCGGAGTTAGGGCTGGAGATATTTTGGGAGAGCAGCCGGTTTTGGCAGAGGATCTGCTTAGCAAAAAAGTGCTGAACTGGCTGGGCAAGAAAATTGAAATCCCCATGCAGAGGCCATATAAACCATGGAAACCGGTTCGTGATTTGCCCGGGTACCTGTCAACCACCCCGGCTCGTTTGCAGATTGGGCGATGCGGTTGCCGCTATCCATCCTCCGTACTGTTTAAGTTCTTGGCTGATCATGCGGCGGCCAGGGATGCGGTTCATTCCAAGGTTTCAGAAGAGATGCTGCAGCAAATGCAGGTGGTGCCGCTTAAATCTGCGGCTGAAGATATGGCTATCTTTTTGCGTCGCCCCGATTTGGGCCGGGAGTTATCGGCTGAATCGGTAAAAAAAGTTCAGAGCAGTTTAAAAAAAGGGGCGCAGGTGCAGATTGTAGTTGGAGATGGCTTAAGTTCCACTGCCATAAATACCAACCTCCCTACCCTGCTGCCTGCCTTGATGGCTACGCTTGCCAAAGATAATATCTCCCTGGGAACTGTCTGTTTTGTGGAAAATTCCCGGGTGATAGTGGGCGATCAGATCGGTAAACTGGTCAACGCAGAGGTGGTGCTAATGCTGGTGGGTGAAAGGCCGGGCCTGAAGTCGGCAGAAAGTATGGGTTGTTACGCCTTGTACCTAAAACAGAAGAGTATAACCGAGGCCAACCGTTCCATGATTTCCAATATTCACCGCAAAGGCACAGATATCCCGGCAGCGGTGGAAGAGATCAAAAACCTGACCCTGAAGATTTTAGCCCAGCGCACATCCGGCCTTGGATTGTCTTCTTCTGGGAGTGCGAAATGATTCTGGAACCTATAAAAGCTGAAATTTTAAGTGTCCGCACCATCACCAGTGTGCAGCCGGAGTTGGCCAAAGTGCTGGAGTTGAAACCGGAACAATCCTGTATCGGCATGATCACCAGCACCATTGATGACTCACTTTACGCCGCCCTGGATCAAGGAACCAAGGAGGCAGAGGTGGAGGTGGTTTACGCCAGGAGTTTCTATGCAGGCTCTGATTATGCATCAGGACCTTTTTCCGGCGAGATTATCGGTATTTTGGCTGCCCAGGACCCCGATATTTTAGCCAGCGGCATCCGAGCCACCAGCGATTATCTGGAAGAGAGCGCCTGGTTCTATTCAGCTGATGAGACCAACTCTCTGACTTTTTTCCCCCATGTGCTCAGCAGCACTGGCCATTATTTATCAAAAATAGCTGGTATTTCACCTGGTGAGCCTTTGGCCTATTTGATCGCCCCGCCCATCGAGGCTATCCTGGGGATCGATGCTGCTTTGAAGGTTGCCCAGGTTAATATGGCCGAGTATTATCCGCCCCCCTCAGAGACCAATTTTGCCGGCGCTTTGTTAAAAGGCGACCTCTGCGCCTGCCAGGCTGCGGCCAAAGCCTTTCAGGAGACGGTGTTGGAATTGGCGGCTCATCCCCATCGTTTTGAACCCGGCCATGATGCAGAAGAGAGAATCCGGCAAATAGACGCCAGATTAAAAACCAGCACCAGCCGGATCAAAGAGAAAGAAAAACCTGATTTTAGCCAATATATCCTTTTTTACAGCGGGATGTCGGTAACTGAAAAGCCAGAGGATTTTACCCATCTATTTGATAACCACTCTTTGGTAAGAAAAAGTGAACCGGTCATCAAACTGAGAGGAAAACTGGATCTTTTACAAGCCTATATTATTGATGCTCAAATCGCCGCCCAGGAGGAGGACCAGCCAGAAATAATCCAGGACTTAAAAGAGGTGCTGGACTATGCCCGCAAACTAATGGGGGCAGAGATCAAGGGCACCATGCCTCCCCAATTAGAGGTTGGCGGCCTTTCAGCAGATGAGATGAGAGAAATCTCCCACAATACCCAAAAATATTTGCAGGTTGGTTATTTGATGCCCCATCACTCCCTTGGAAAGACAGCCGCCAAACTCAACCTGCTGAGAGCATACAGCCGGGAGGTGGAGTTGACTGCGCTGGAGGTTTTTGACCAGGGAGCGCCGCATTTGTCGGGCCGCCAAAAGGAGGCGATACTTCACGGATTGAACCGTCTCTCCAGCGTGATCTATGTTTTAGCCTGCAAAAAAGTGGCCAATAGCAACCAATAACAATAGACCTCACCTAAGAGCCAATCGACATGTCCAGAATCCCAAGAGTAGTCAATAGTTGCTTCACCCCATCCAATCTTGACTTAGTTTAGCGATTTGCATTCCTTCCCAGGCGGTGGTTCCCTGGTTGCGGCCATCCACCGGTTGATTACCAGAGAGCACAATTCGCTATTGGTAAGGACCGGAGTTATAACCATGGGAGTTTTGCGTATTACCGATATATTTGAAGCGATCTACCAAAAAATGGATGTCTGCGAACAGTCGCCGGCAGGCTAAAAATATGTTCTGATTTCCAGGAACAACATCCTGGGCATATAGCCGTATTCACTATAAGCAAGGGCTGATATCTGGTTTACAACCCGATTTAATGAGTTAACTGGCCCGGTTTTTCCCCAACTGGTTAAAGCCCCGGCAACCAACTCCAGTTCATCTCCCAAACTGTAAATTAGCATAACCGTCACCAGACCGGACCTGTCTATAAGGTTGACAATCCAACTGTTGTTCAGCCTGGCGAGGGCAGAAAGATCCAATCCACCCCAAAATCCCAGGTAGTGGCGGGCTAAAAATAAGCCCTGGTCTGGCAGTAGATGAAAGGCCTCATCTAAATAATCGGCACTATTTTTTGCCCGGTCCGAGAAAAAAGCATATTCCATCCCCACACCGGAGTTTTGCCAATTGAAAGTGGTGTCCAGCCCGGCCGCCAGATGGACAAATGTCTCTTTTGGATTGCTATCGGAGCGTCCGGCGTGACCTTCGGTTCGAATATTAACCGGACCAGATTCGCCCTGAATTGAGCCACCCATTATCCAGCGTTGAGCAAGCCTGCCACCCATAAGAGCCAGATGGATATCTTCCACAACCGTGCTGCCCCGACCCAGGAGGGCGGCATCATCCCAGGCTGGTTTTACATTTTGCTGGTCAGTGCCCATTACGCCTATAATCTCCAGGGAGGAGAGCGTTCCCAATTCCAGGACTATTCGAGCGGCATCCACTCCAGGTTTGTAAACTTTGTTAACTGCTGCAACAGAAAAGGGGGCAAAAAAATCATTTGGAGTAAAGATTGAGGTTACACTGTAATTGACCGTAAACCGGCCCAGGGAGAGAGTCCATGGATTTTGGTTCCAAAAGATTGCCAGCCGGTCAATGCCCACCTCTCCTTGGAAATTTTCTCTTTCCCAAAAACGGTGAGATAAAAAAGGGGTTCTATAGGGAGATGAGAGTACGGCTGCCCCTCCCATGATCTGACTGGACCTGGTGTCGGGCATTTTTGCCAGGTCAGCGTAAATATTTGCCTCAAAACTCACGGAATCACCAATGACGCCATCGATTAGTATCCTGGTTATTGATGCTCCCAGATTATCATCACCCAGATTTTGAAAATATTGATACTCAGGAAAATCTAACCATGCCCCGCTCAGCCGCTGGCTTAACACCAGGTCGGCCCGCAAATATTTTCCGGAGAAATTGACCAAAGCCTGGCATGGAGAGGTTAAGATGGTGGTTATTACCATAGCCAGGAATAAGATTCTGATAAAGACTCTGAAATAGATAGTGTTCACTGTCAGCCCTGACAATCGACCCGGTCAATCCGGCCGTCTTTAAGGTGAATAATGCGTCTGGCCCGCTTCATCACCCGGGGATCGTGGGTGGAAAAGATAAAGGTCTTTTGAAGGGTTTGGTTCAGGCGCTCCATAATATCCAAAAGATGTTCAGCGGTTTCAGAATCCACATTGGCAGTGGGCTCATCAGCCAGCACCACTGCCGGGTTGGCGGCAATAGCCCTGGCAATGGCCACTCGCTGCTGTTGTCCGCCCGATAGTTGATGAGGGCGGCGATGCTCCATCCCCTCCAATCCAACTTCGGCCAGCAAATCCATCACCCGCTTGGTGCGCTCCGGCCGGGCTATATTCTGCAAAGAGAGCACCACTTCCGCATTTTCAAAGGCGGTTAAAACCGGCACCAGGTTGTAGGCTTGAAAAACAAAACCTATCCGGTGGCACCGCAGGTGACTGAGGCGGGAGCGGCTCTGTTGGCTCAAGTTTATCCCTTCCAGTAAAATATCTCCCGAAGATGGGCTGTCCAGGGCTCCTATGAGGTTGAGGATAGTAGTTTTTCCCGATCCGGAAGGGCCGCAAATGGCGGTAAACTCGCCTTTACTTACTTCCAGGCTTATCTCTTTCAAGGCCTGTACCTGAACATCCCCTTGCCAATAGATTTTATCCACTTTTTTCATCTGGATAACCGGTTGCTCTGTCGATAATTCCAAAATTATCTCCTTATTATGACATTATGGTAGTTCTTAATATTTATTATACTAATTTTATCGCTTCTACCGGCTCCACCCTGCCCGCTTTCCAGGCGGGATAGATACCAGATAGTAAAGTGGCTCCCAGCACCACCAGGCCAATTATCAAAGCATTTTCCGGATAGATGCTCACTCTCATAATGGGGTCCACCGCCACACCCGATATTTCAGTGCCGCCCTTCCCTACCATGGCGGTTAGATCTATCCCTTTGGTGTTCAGATAATGGTAAGGCCAGGCAGTAATTAATGCGGAAGCTATCAGCCCGGTAATTCCCAGCCACAAACTTTCCCAGGTCACTAAAATAAACAGTTTGGCTGGGCTGAAACCAAGGGCCATCAGGATACCAAACTCTCGCAACCGCTCCATTACGCTAACAAAAATAGTGTTAAAAATCCCAGCCGCTACCAGCAGCATGATGATAATTTCAAAGAAAACCGTGCCAGAAACCTTCATGGAGATAAATCCGGCCAATTCCGGCTGCACTTGGTGCCAGGCCAGGGCAACGATTCCTTTCTTGAGGTTGGGGGACAGTTGGTTTGCCACCCGGCTGCTAATACGCTGATCACTAATAAAAATTGCCAACTGGGTGGCTTCATCTTTACCTAATCCCACCACCTTACGTATAGAATCCAGGGTTAGCAGGCAGATATTGGAATCCAGGCTGGCAACTCCAGTGCTGATATAACCACGAACCCTGGCCAGGCCGCTGACCATCTCGCCATTTTTATCCGACATGGTGTAAACCACCTTGCGGCCCAGTTTAACTTGCAAAATCTCTGCCAGCCGTTTACCCAGAATGATCCCCTTGTCATGCCGGGAATTAAAAAAAGATCCCTTAACCATTGCTTCTTTAAAAGTCAGGGTTTTTTTGTCTTCTTTTTGAGGGTCAAAGGCCATTATCAAGGCTCCATGGCTGTCTCGGGCTGTGGACAACATGGCAAAACCAGTAATCCTGGGACTGACTTTTTTCACCTTCTGATTGGCCATGGCCAGAGCGGTTTTTTTGCCAATCCCCTTGATATAGTTTTTCGTGGAGGGATTATCAATATATTCGGCATGTTGAATGGTAACATGTCCGCCCCCCATTTTGGCCGCCAGTTCGATCATTTTGCCGTAGGTGTCATCTCCAAGACCGGTAAACAGGATAGCCAACCCAGTGCCCACTGCAATACCCACCAGGGTTATCAGGGTGCGGCGCCGGTTGCGCCATAAATTGCGCCAGGCCATGGAAGCAAGACTCATGCTGTTCATAATATTCCCCCACCAACCATTATTGATGACTAATTGCTTTAACCGGTTTTATCAAGGCGGCTTTAATAGCCGGATAGATTACCGCCAGGCAGACTATAATCACTAAAGTGATCACTGGAGCCTGGAAAGTTTGAGAATTAAATTGGGCTTTCCAAATAGGATCCCAGGCTAATCCGTGGGCAGAAAAACCACTCATGCTTTCCAGGTTGATCCCTGCAGTTGACAAATACCAGACCCCGGGCAGGGAGAAAGTCAATCCCAGAAGAACCGCCAACAGCACCTGGATAAAACTCTCGGTAAAAATCATTAGAAAAACCGAAAGAGGCTTCATCCCCAGGGCTTTTAACACCCCAAGTTCCCTGATTCTTTCGAAAACCGCCATCAACATTGCGTTTAGGATAACAATGGCGATGGAGATATACACAATTAAGGACATAACCATCATAACACTTTTGGCATTGGCAAGCATGGATGCTATAGTTGGCATCAACTGGCGCCAGGTTTTTACATCCTGCCCCGGGGCTAACTTGTCCACCTCTATTTTAGCCATGTTCAGAGGCAAATTTTCCGGCCGCCGAACTATCACCTGGTGGACCCCCCTGGGAAAGACCATCAATTCCCTGAATGCTGCAGCGGTCATAAACACCCCGCTCCGGTCAGCAGCCTGGCTGATCCCTTTGAGGATGCCCCTGATAATAAAGATATCATTCGCCATACTGCCATCAGCTCCCTGGGAGAGAACCATTAATTCATCTCCCTCTTTTAACCCCAGGTTGCGGGCCAGCCGTCGTCCCACCACCACCTCTTTTGGACGACTGGGATCCAGCCATTTTCCCTTGATAACATGCTGGTATATCTGGCTCACTTTGGCATCATTTTCAACTTCCAGACCCAGGAATATAACCCCAGCAGAGTTTTGATTGGAGGCCCCCAGGCCACCACCCAATAATCGGGCTGTAGCAAGAAATCCCTGGCCATGCAATTTATCCAGCAGAGCGGTGTGCTCATCTATTTTTTTGTATATTGAGGGCATCTCCTTATACTGGGGAGCAAATATTTGGATATCACCCAATTCAAGGTTCAACAGTTTACTTTCCATCTCCTTCATATATCCTCTCACCAGGCCGGAATAGAGGATCATAACCGTTAGTGCCAGGCTCATGGCTGCCACAGTTATCAAGGTGCGCCGCTGATTCCGCCACACATTTCTCCAGGCGATTTTAACTATGCTCATATATTTTTCCATTGGGGGATTAGATAAGTTTTATTTTTAGATACCTTTTGTAATTATTGAAGTCATTATCGGTGGTAAAGATAGACAGTTTTTCAATATCTGCAACTGCACAAATTAAAAAATCGGTTGTTGAACCTTGAATCCCATTTTTACGACATAAATTACTGAATTCAGCTGCTCTAACAAAATGCTCGGTTTTTAGATTAGTATCTTTAAAAGAAGAGAGGAACTGCTTCAATTTAGTGAATTGAGATTGATTTGAAAGGCCTGAGAGAAGTTCTTGTCTTATTGGACCAATAATTACAACTCTACCATCAGAAATAAAATCTTCTAATTTTTTAGTGAGATTTAAATCCGGAGTTTTTTTTCTGAGCACCAGAGACCAGATACAAGTATCAACTAAGATTTTCATCTTTTTCGAGCCTTTTTATAATCAAAACTCTCATCAAAATCTATAGTACCAAATAAATCAATTATTTCTAATTGTTTTTTGCGGGCAATGTATTCTTTTAACGCTGCAGTAACTGCTTCTTTTTTGGTTTTGTGCTGCCCGATTTTTTGAGCTTTTACTATTAAACTATCGTCTAATGCTAAATTGGTTGCCATGAACATCTCCTTTTACACAAATGTTAACACATAAGAATGTGTAAGTCAAATGTGATCTGGCAATCAACATAACTTTAAAATCTTATCAACTATCGGAGCCGTCGGGATAAACAGGGGGTGCAACTCGGTTGGGTCATAGCCCTCGCCTCGATGGTAAAGTCCGGCGCAGATAGTGTTTAGATGACAGATCTCACAGGGTTCGTAGTGGCGGTATTCCCACTTTCGCTGGCGAATGGTGTCGCGGTTGAAGATAAAATGGACTATCCGCTCCTCTTCTTTGACAATTTTGCGGGTTTCTGTGCTGGCCCAGGCATAATCGGTCATATAACAGAGAGGTACTTTCTCTACCCGAAAGGTCCGGTTGCTTTCATCTAAAAATTTAAGCGAGTTATAGAGTGATAACTCCATATCTGCCAGGCTGGAGAGATAGCGCTCTTTGGTATCTACTGCTTTGCCCATAGAGGGGTCAATATTATTCCAGACAAAGTGATTTAAAAAGGGGTACTTCTGGACCAGAAAACTGACATTCTCCTCCAGGTGATTGGCGTTTAACTTGTTGATTACCGTATTTATCTGGACATCTATCCCCTGTTGGTGACAGTTTTCAATGGCTCTGCAGGCCAGGTCAATGGATCCTTCAACTCCTCTCAATTGGCGTTCAATTTCTGCCCGGACAGAATAGATGGAGATGTGGACCAGTTGCAGCCCCGCATCTCCAAGTATTCTGGCGTAATCTGGGTCTGCCAAAGTTTTTCCATTGGAGATGATGCGCACATGGAGCCCCTGCTGCCGGCCATATTTTACCATTAAGGGAAGATCGGGATGCAGGGTTGGCTCACCGCCGGTCAAGACAATGCCAAAGTAGTTTCGCTGGGCAAAATCACCTATAATATATTTGACTTCATCAACACTATGGCGTTCAGTAGTGCCGTTACAAGAACAAAAGCCACAGGTATGATTACAGTAACCCACCACCTGTATGTAACCGATATTGGCCATTTATCTATCCTGTTCGAATTCGGCTAAATCCAAATTCTCTAGACGTTCGGACGGACGTTTGTCATCCGTGCTCGAATTTCTTGGTTCTGGCTGAAGCACCTTATAGCCCATCTTGCTAATATACGATATATGCATTCCTTCACATTGATTATTATAACTACAGGTTTGACAGCGAATACTTTTACTGTAGTAATGCTCTCCAATATATTGCTCGGTTAAGGCAAACAGATCAAGGGGGGCAAACCGATTTTTACTAAGCATCTCTGGGCTGTATTTGGAGCCAAATTTTCTCATACCCTTTAAAAAAGCGGGGTCGCCCACGGTGATTGGTTTTTTATTTTGGTCATTACTGGTTTCAGTTACCGCGGATTTCTCTTTTTCGCTCAGATCATTGCTTTTCCCTGCTAAAATAGAACTATCTAAAATGTTCAGGCGTTTATGGGGGATTTTTCCGCCAATACAGGGAGGGATATTTTCAGTGGCCAGACTGGAGAAGGAGTGATTTTGGAAAAATTGGTTAAGGTCAAAGCAATTGTAGCCCTGGGTATCCAGGGAATTTCTCTTTACCAGCACTAGAGGCAACTGTTTTTGGCCTGATCCATTTCGCACCAGGGGTAACTGTTCTGAGCCAGGTCCCTTTTGAAAAAAATCGGCAGTTGCTTGACTGAGAAAAATATATAACCTAAAGTTTGGATTTTTTGACAGCAATAATTCAATATCGTTGTTTTTAGACAGCAAGGTTTCAATATCACTTTTTTTGGACAGGTAAACCCGCTCCAGTCTGGCAATATCTATGGGAAAATGGTGCAGCAGTTGACAAAAGCCGGTGTAATCATCAAGTTGGAAGATAAGTTTTGAATTTGAATCGGTCAAATCAAAGCCAACAATTATATCTGTTAGTTGTTGGAGATTTTTTGCCTTTAGCCAGAGGTATTTATACTGGTATTGATTAAGGTCCATTCCATTTTGTTCAGATTGCCTGAGATCGATTTTTATCCCATCAATCTCCTGGTTAAGATATTGGCTGCGTATAGTTTTTAGGTATTGACAGAAATTTTGGATATAGCAGTGCTCACAGCGCTCCTCCTGACAGCAACTAATGGTAATTCCTCTTTGCAGCCAGAAATTTAACTCTTCAAAACGCCCTCGCACCTCATCCCGCAATTTGAGCGGACTCTGGATCAAATCTTCGTTACCCTCCAGATATGGGGGGGGGAAACGATTAAACCAGATTTGAAAATGGTTCTCTTTAGCCAGGTTTATGGCAGCATTAATGGGTTGGCAATAATCCTGGATTGGGTAAAAGATTTTGGCTCGGTTGTGCCCCTGCCAGGCACTGCCAAAGGGGACAGGAAAGAGGAGATCAAACTCATTTACCCCCCGGTTATGAAAAAAGGCCAATATCTCTGGCAAAAATGGGATATTTTGACGGTTGATGCAAATATCAATGTTGACAATGACCCGGTTATCTTTAAGAACATTATCAAGTCCTTGCAGCGCTTGTTTGAATGATCCGGGTACACCGGTCAAATAATCATGCAAAGCCGGATTATGTCCATGGAGAGAAAAGGTGATCTCGCTCAAACCAGCCTCTATACATTGAGTAAGAAAAGCCTGGTAACTGAACAGGCGGCCATTGGTTATAGTTTGAATTGCATGATAGCCAATTTTCTTGCCAAAGCGGATAAGTTCGAT
>CAZTWC010000057.1:1890-16610 GCA_964617105.1 uncultured Myxococcia bacterium | reverse complement strand
TATGAATAATACGTCGAGGATTTAATTGACACCGGCAACAACGCAGATGCGCCGCAATCGTCGCCCGACTATTACACCCTAGTGGTTTTCTTATACATAGCGCCAATAACACCATTAAGACAATGTTTACTCTG
Organism: uncultured Myxococcia bacterium; assembly: GCA_964617105.1. Classification (GTDB taxonomy): domain Bacteria; phylum CAZTWC01; class CAZTWC01; order CAZTWC01; family CAZTWC01; genus CAZTWC01. The sequence continues at coordinate 16,476 of CAZTWC010000057.1, read as the reverse complement.
CATAAAATCGGCCGAACATTTAGCCTGAACATCCAGTGCATCTGACAGTTTAGTACCGGTAGAGGCACATATGGTATCAAATATCGCTTTTCTGGCTTTCTCCATAGCGGGATCATCAGCCGCCTCCAGGCTGCCAATATCGGGAAGCCCGGACAATGGCCCCTCTTCCACTTTGCGCAAGGGCAAACCGTGGCCCTTATCGCTGACGATTTTCCAGGCGGTCTGCAGTGTATCTTCCATGGAGCCGGCATAATCGACTAGCCAACCAACTGCATCTTTGGCCCTGACCGGTTTACCAGTCAGCAAGAGGTTAAACAGTTTTGGCCAGTTCTCTTTGGCCGCCTTTCTTAATGGCCAGTGACATCCCTCCATGCCCGGCACTACCGGCAGGGTAACCTCCGGCATCCCCAGGCTGGCGTTCTGGTCAGCCAGCAGATAGTGACAGTGGGTCATCAACTCTAAAAAGCCGCCCAAACAGCGTTTGCCGGTTACCACTCCAACTGAAACTTCAAATTCATTATACAGACGCCGGGCAGTTTTTGACCAACTCTCCGGTATTTTAAGGGCCATTTGAGCATCGGTAAAGGCTGGATAGAAATCAGTGGTGTCTGCTCCCACCATTTGGGTGGAGAGATGAAAATCACCACTCACGATTACCTGTTTAATCCCTTCCGCCTTCAGCCAATCGATGGCCCGGTTAAGTTCAGCATCCAACTCCCAATTGTAACTCTCCCTGCTAATGGTTAAAACGCCCGCCTGGCCATCGTGCTCGGCATTGACATATAACTGTTGCCACTCGGGCTGGCCCATATTTTCGAATACCGCCGGGTACCAAGCTTTTTGGGCAGCCTCAGGATGAAACTTATGATAAGCGTTGACCACTTTCATAATAGAATCGTAGCCATAATCGCGGGTGAGGGCCACAATACCTTTGGTAAACTGGGCGCAGAGTTCACCGATGGCGTTCATATTGGTCAAGTGAGCCCGTTTTTCCGATAGCATCAAACTTGCCATCTGGAATATGGGGCCAAGAATCCAGGCTTCGAAATCATCTAAATCATCATCCTCCAGAGGCCAGTTGACCAGCGGCCGGAAATGATTGAGGGGATACCAATTTTGGCCGCTATCTTTCCGCTCCTCCATTTCTCTGGTGGGGGTAAAGAGATCGCCATAGACTTTGCTCAAATGATGGAGACATGACCAGGTGAGGAAATTGGCTCCCTGAGCACCGATGGCATCGTGAGCCCTAAAGGGATTGGGCCCAAACATTTTGCGGACAAATTTGTCGATTTTCCAATAGGGCATATTGGTGGCATGGTGATAGCGGGTTCCCGCCAGCGTGATACCACAGAACAGCACATCCAGCACAAAGGACCAGTCATCGCTCACTTTGAGGGGGATCATCCCCAATGACCATAGCAGCTGAGTTATGGCCGAGGGTTTATCTTCAACTATTTCCCAAATCTTGTTGATCTCATGGGGAAAAGCGGGGTGGGCAATGCCTACTCCCAGTTGAGACTTGGGGAAACCAGAGGTGACCGAACGAATCTCGATCCCCTCAAAGGCATCTTGAAAAATCTTATAGTGATCCTTTTTGATCTCCAGTATCTCTGGAATCGCCTCCAGCAAAAAGCGGGGATTATAATCTTTAAGTTTGGCGGGCAGAGTTTTGCCGTCATAGGACATTTGAGTAATATTCTTCATTACAGCGGTGGCCCGTTCGGCACCAAAACCCCGGACCAGACCCTGGTACTGCTGACCAATCCCATTGGTGGCGCCAGGAAAATCGAGAGCGATTATGGGCACATCATAGGGTTGCAAACGGGTGCCGAACTGCATCGATTTACCTGCTCCGACAATACCATTGGCTCCAGAGATAATCAGGCTGCCGCGATTTCCGGCTGGACCAAAAACTTCATCCACTAACTCGGATGTGGTTTTTGGCAATTTTCCATTTTTAAATATTTCCAAAACAGTACCCAGCCCCATAGTTTCCAGGGTTGGTTGTCTCATCGTTTTCATCATGACCTGGTACCTCCTTCTTCGACTTTTAAAATAGCGGCAATGCCAACATCCCCGGCTGCACAGCCAAATACCAAAACATATCCACCGCCCAAATCCACCGCCTCTTCCAAGGCTTCGATTACAACTCTGGTCAGGGTCGGTCCCTGGGGATGGCCCCAGACCAGCGGGCAGCCGGTATTGTTCATCTTGTGCCAATCATAATTCAGCAGTTTGGCAAAAATAGCATCGTTTACTGCAAAGGGGTTGTGATTTTTTACCACCTTCATATCGTCCATAGTCAAGCCGGTTCGATCTAATATTTTCATCACCGCTTTAGCCGGCGCCTCCGGCATATAGCATGGTTCGACCCGAATTTCGCATTTGGCGATAAAACTGATATCAATCTCTGGGCGGGGACTTAACTCCGCCGCCTTTTCCGGGGTGGTTACCAACAGGGTGGCCATACCATCCGAAGCATGAGTCTGGCCGCCACCAGTAACGCAGGTATCCAATTCAAACATGGCACTTAAGGCAGACATGGAGATCTGCCTGACGCCCAGATCATCATCAACTTTTCCCATGGGTTTACCTTGAGCACTCATTATCTCAAACGGGACCAACACCCGATCCAAAATGCCCGATTCTTTGGCCTGAAAATATTGCTGATAGCGATAATATGCCAGTTCATCCACCTCCTGGCGGCTGAGTTTATACTTTCTGGAGGCGTTGCCCGCGGTGGCGATCATCGCATTTTCAGTGGCTGGATCAAAACCAAAATTGTCCCACACATCGCCGATGGCAATAGTGCGCTCATAGGAACGGCGCTCTGGAAAAACGCCCACCGGTGAGTCAGAAGTGCGGTCAAAAGTCAAAACTCCAACCACATCATTGGCACCGCTGTCTACCTCGGCGGCCGCCAGGATAGTGGCCTGTAATCCAGTAGCGCAGGCCTGTTCCATGTGATAACCGGCCAGCCGCTGCCCCATACAACTGGATACCATGGGTGCAGTCCAGAACTTCCAGTGCCAGGGTATAGTCGAACCGATTATCAAATAATCGAGTTTACTCTTGGGCACCTTACGCAGGCCCAGAATTCGACCCATGGCCTCGCCGGCGAACTGACCGATATTAATTTCAGCCAAAGGTGACGTCTGCCAGGCGGGGAAAAAACTGCTCCCCCATGTGCCGTAAGGAATTCTGGCTTTTGGAAACATTGTAAGACCATTACTCATGGTTACCTCCTCGTAACTAGGAATTTATGGTTAATTTTCAGAAGTCAAGCCTTTATAACCGCAGTCCAAGGCTTCTAGATTTAGATCAATAGTTTTGGCCGGAACATATTGGCCAATTTTTTCCTGGATATGCTCTTTTTTTACCACTTTGAGTACAGAATTGATAAGTCCCAACATAATCACATTGGCCACCATTTTATTGTTGAATCTCTTTTGAGCCATATCGGTTACCGGCAGGCTATAGATTTTATAACGCTCCTGATCGCCCTCTTTTATTTTCACTAAAGAGGGATCGATAAACAGGTGTCCTCCCTCCACCAATTGATTGCTAAAGGAGTCATAGGACTCCTGGCTCATGGCGCACAAAATATCAAACTCCTCTGGTTCCAACTCATAGATTTCAGTGGCAGAGATGCTCACTTCACTAGTGCAGGACCCGCCCCGGGCGGATGAACCATAAGATTGGTTTTGAACCACATTTTTCCCCTCCAGACCAGCTGCGGCTCCAATTATCAAACCGGACAGGACAATCCCCTGCCCACCAAATCCGGCAAAACGTATTCTCATTGGCTCAATCCTTCCTTCTCCTGCACCTGGCGGTTTAGGTTCTGCAGTCCAGTGACAAAATCCTCCCGATTCCGTTCCACCAGAGTTCCTACCACAATTTTGTCCTCCAACTGCTCCTCTTCCATTTTTCTAGCCTTTTTAATGGGCACCGATTTTTCGGAAAACTCTTTGAGAAAATCGGCCGCTTCCCTCATGCGAATATATTTTCCATAAGCAGTGGGGCATTGGGAGATAATCTCCACCAGGCAAAACCCTTTTTTGGTCAAGGCTTTTTTCATCGCCTTAACCAGGTTAAAGACGTGATAAGTGGTCCACCGGGCCACATAATTGGCGCCAGCGGCAATAACCATTTCGGAGATGTTTAACGGGTACTCGATATTATTATAGGGAGTGGTGGAAGTGCGAACTCCATGGGGAGTGGTGGGTGCCACCTGCCCGCCGGTCATGGCATAGATAAAGTTGTTGACTAAAAAAACCTTGAGGTTGATATTGCGGCGGGCGGCATGGATCAAATGGTTGCCCCCAATCCCGGAGATATCGCCATCACCGGCTATTACCACCGTGGACATCTCTGGCTTCATAACCTGAACGCCCGAGGCAAATGCTATAGCCCGGCCATGGGTAGTGTGCAGGGTGTCGCATTTGAAATAGGGGCTGACTATCCAGGATGAACAGCCGATGCCAGTCACAGATACCATCTTATCGAGATCGAGTCCCAACTCGTCTACTGCCCTGGCGTAACAGTTTAACACCGTGCCACCACCACACCCCGGACAAAAGATAGTGGGAAAAATATCCTCCCGCAAGTACTTAAAGATGGGCGTCCGTTTCTGGTTTTCTTTCGGTTGCATCTCCATTATGTAACCTTTCTATTTTTTAATTCGCATCTAAGTTCATCCAAATTCTCGCGACAAAGGGACTTCTTGAACGCGAACTACTAGTTGAACTAGTTATTAATTAATTTTTTGATCCCCTGAAAAATCTCCTCGATATTATGGCCGATACCACCGATTTTGGAAAGGGGCACCACCGGACATGACACAAACCGCTCTATCTCCCGGTTCAATTGACCTAAATTCATCTCCGGCACTAAAACAGCCTGGCAGTTTTTGGCCACTTGCCTAATATAGTCCTGCGGAAAAGGCCAGATAGTCTTTAAACGAACAAAGCCTACATCGAGCCCCTGTTGCCGGGCTTTTTCCACTGCTCCCCGGGCCGGGCGGGCGGTGGAGCCATAGGATATCACTAAAAATTGACTGTTCTCTGCCTTCAGGCTCTCCACATTGGTCAACTGTTCACGCTGACTGGCAATTTTATCGACCAGCCGGGTAACCAGGCGGCGATGAACAGATTCGGTCACCACATCTCTGATCCCGTTTTCCAGGTGGGTGGAGCCGGTGATATGCACGCAGCCTTTGCTGCCAATCTCCATCATGGGGGGAACCTGGCTGCCGCCAAAAGATAACTCTCCAGGTTGGGCTTGTTTTCGTGGTTCCACATCAATCTGGTCAGGAGCGGGAAAGGTAAAGGGCTCGCGGATATGGCCCAGTAGGCCATCCAACAAAATAATCACCGGATTCCGGTATTTCTCGGCCAAATTAAAGGCCTCGATAGTCATATAGAAACACTCTTCAATCGAAGATGGACTCAGGGCGATTATTTCATGGTCGCCATGGGTTCCCCAGCGGGCTTGCATCACATCACCCTGGGCAGGTTTAGTCGCCTGACCAGTGGATGGGCCGGAGCGCTGCACATTAACAATCACCAGGGGCGTTTCGGTCATCACCCCGTAGCCAATATTCTCCTGCATCAGGGAAAAACCTGGTCCCGAAGTGGCGGTCATCGCTTTGCCACCAGCCCAGACAGCACCAATCACCGCACCGATTGAGGCGATTTCGTCCTCCATCTGCATAAAATAGCCACCCACTCTGGGCAGCAAGTTGGCAATCATCTCTGCCACTTCGGTGGCCGGGGTGATCGGGTAGGCGCCGAAATAGTTGCAGCCAGCATAAACCGCTCCCCAGGCCACTGCTTCGTCACCGAGGATAAAATCGCTTTTACCCTTGATTTTGTCTAAATATTTTGTCCGGATATCCATTCTATTATACTCACTCTTCTTCAATATAAACAGCCAATTGCGGGCATAAAAATTCGCAAAAACGACAATGCCGGCACTCTTTGGAATTTACCGGCAATGAGGGGTAAACCCCTTTGCTGTTAATAGTCTCCGACTGCCTATAAACCTGTTTCCTGCAGAAAGAAACACAGATCAGGCAACCATCGCACAATCTTTCATCCACTGTAATTTGATAATTTTTTTTCTCTTTTGCCATTCTTTACAACCGATTTTTTAATAATTCTTGTACATCCTAATTCTTTAATCGCTGATCCCGGCTCCCCGAAACCTGCTCCCTGCTCTTATCGATTCTTCCATTCTGGTTTACGTTTTTCCATAAAGGCGGCCAGTCCCTCATGGGCGTCTTCGGTTTTCATTAGCGAATTCAGATAGATATACTCAACTGCCTTCAGTTCAGCCAAAAACTTCTTTTTATCGGCCGCCTGAATAGCCCGCTTGGTATGTTTGAGGATAATCGGACTGGTGGGAGTAATTTTTTTGACAAACTCTTGCAGGGCAGTTTGAAAATTTTCCGGTTCTGCCAGCACATTAATCAATCCCAGCTCCTGGGCGGTTTTACCATCGATAATATCTCCTGACAGCACCAGTTCCATACCTTTGGAAAAACCAAAAATCTTCGGGAAAATCAAAGCAGCAATCGGAGGGTAAACTCCAACTTTGATCTCCGGCTGCCCAAATTTGGCCCGGGGGGTAGCAACTATAAAATCACAAAAAGTGGCCAACTCGCAGCCGCCGCCCAAAGCTGCTCCCTCGACTGCCGCGATAATCGGCAATTCAATGTCCAGCATCTTTCGAAAAATGGCATGAAAAACATGGATCATCTCTTCCGCCTTGTCTGCAGTATGATCTTTAATATCGACACCAGCAGAAAAGGCTTTGCCATTGGCCCTGAAAATCAAGCAGATTATATCGTCCATCGCGTAAACTCTGTCGAGAGCATCGACGATTTCCCGCATGGCCGTGATATTGAGCACATTTAAGGGTGGCATGTTCAAGGAGATGGTGGCGCATCTGTCAATAACCTTAAACTCAATAGATTGATAGTCACTCATGGTTAGCTCCTATTTTCGCCAAGGCACGGGCTCGCACTCGGGCACGGGCTCGCAGTTGACGTTCACTGCAGTTACTAATAAGTTTGTATATTATAAAGTAAGTAGATAAGAATAAATAATTATGGAAGAAAAATCAAGGAAGATATTTTACCTTTATTAGCCGGCTATCCGCATCATCCTTCTGACCCAGGTAAACAACCGATTGGCGGGATTCACTTATTTTTTCCAGAATTTTATAGTTAGCGATGGTGTTCATAGTTCAACCCCAATCCGGTGCCGCCGCTGCCTCTTTTGGTGGTGTAGAATGAAGGTAATCCCTAAATGTTGCCGCAGTACTAATAACTTGCCAAATATCCGCTGGTGTTTTAGATTATACTAAAAAATATCAACTTTTAAGGAGGTTTCAAAATGGATATTCAAGGAAAAACTGCTGTTATCACTGGCGCTGCTTCCGGTCTGGGTCTGGCTATGGCTGAACTCTTTGCCTCCAGAGGGGCAAAAGTGGTGGCTGCCGATCTAAACCAGGAGGGGCTCGAAGCGGCCATCGATAAAATCAAAAGCGCTGGCGGAGAAGCCACTGGCATCATCTGCAATGTGGCCATTGAAAACGAGGTGGTGGGACTGATGGAAAAGGCGGTCGAAACCTATGGCGGTATCGATATCGCTGTATGTAACGCCGGGATTTTACGGGATGGATTGCTGATTAAAACCGATAAACAGACCCGGAAGCCAATCAAAAAAATGTCTCTGGAGCAGTGGCAGGCAGTAATTGATATCAACCTAACCGGAATATTCCTTACCGGGCGGGAAGCGGCCTGGCATATGGTCAAACAGGGCCGGGGCGGAGTAATTATCCCCATTTCGTCGATATCTAAAAACGGCAATTTCGGCCAGAGTAACTACTCATCGGCCAAAGCCGGGGCTGCTGCCCTAACCGTTACCTGGTCCAAGGAGTTAAGCCGCTATGGTATCCGGGTGGCAGGCATAGCCCCTGGATTTGTCGGCACCCCGATGGTAATGAAACTAATGCAGCCGGAAGCCCTGGAGAAGGCCAAGAAAAAAATCCCCATCGGCCGGCTGGGAAAACCGGAAGAGATTGCCCAAAGCGCCCTTTATATCACAGAATGCGACCTGGTTACCGGGGTAGTGCTTGAAGTCACTGGCGGAGTCCGGGTATAGAAAAGGTTCATTGTGTACGTTTTTTCAACCCACCCAGCATTAAATCAACTATCTGGGTGGCAAATTGCTCCAGAGATTTTCTGGTTTTAAAGCGGTAATATGGCGGGGTCATAAACTCGAACAGGCTGGCCAGCAACTGGCCAGTCGCCTGGGGATTCTCGGAAACGAATATACCACTGGCACATCCCTCTTCTACTATTTGACCCAACAACTCTCCATGACGGCGAACATACCGGTCCAGCCTTTCCACAATTTCCGGAAGTATGGAGGCTATTACATCCTCGCTATGGGGATAGCGATTGACCAGATCGAACAGGGTCATAATCCTGTAGAGTACGCAGGCTCTAAGCCGCTCTGCCGGAGGGGTGTTTTCATTCGCTATCTGCTCTAAACGAAGGGTGATACGCTGATTGGTCAGATCGGTCAAGGCCAGCATTATATCGGTCTTGGATCTGAAGTAGAGATAGACCGTACCCTTGCCGACCCCGGCCTGTTTGGCAATGTCGTCTATGGTGGTCTTACTGTATCCATAATGGCGAATAAGCTTCCAGGCTGCATGAAGTATCGCCTCCCGCTTTTCGCTTTTTGCCCTCGATTCCAGGTAACTGGCTTTCATTTTAACACTCTATGCTCTCTTGATGCGGTTTTGACCGCATACTATTACTAATTCAGACTCTTTGGCAGGATAGGTCATGGTGATATTAAGGGCCTTCCCCATTTCAACAGCCAGGCTGGTGGGTCTGGAGTCACTGATAATCACTGGTAGGTGCGCTCTGGCCGCTTTTTGAACCAACTCATAACTTGTCCGGGAAGAGAGAGACAGAATACGGGCATTAGAGAGTTTTTTGTTGAGAAAGGCCTGGCCAATAGCCTTATCGAGCGCATTATGCCGGCCTACATCCTCGGCAAAAGCGATCTCCTTTAGATCCTCGTCAAAGAGAAGGGCGGCGTGTGAGCCTCTGGTAGTCTGGTAGAATTTCTGATTTTTGGATAATTGATTGCGGCATTTGATTAAACTGTCCAGCCCAACTTCAAAATAAATTTCCAGAGGCATTAATATCTGTTGAAGGTCCTTGAACAACTCTTTGCCGCAAATACCACAACTGGTCTGGCTGACAAAAAACTTTCTCTCCAGACGGTCGAAAATCTTATTGTGCCTTTCTGGTTTAAGCCAAATATCAATAACATTTGGATCCTGATGTTGATCATATCCAATAGTATTGAAATCATCGGGAGAGTTTACAATCCCCTCGCCCAGGCAGAATCCAGCCGCATGAAACACCTCTTCTCCGGGAGTTCGCATTACTACTGAATATGGCTTGTCATCGATACGGATCAGAAAGGGTTCCTCGCTGATCAATTCGATAGCAGATCTGGTCTCACTGCCCTCTCTAGCGAAACTCTGGGTTTGATAGGTTTTGGTTTTCTTTCTGATGGTCACTATTTACTCAAAAGAAGAGAAGGCTAAAGATTCAGTTAAAACAAAAGCCGCCTGGAGATACGATGTCGGGCAGAGAGGGAAACATTCTTTGCAAATATTGCACTCTTTTAAAGCAATTTCTGGGATAAAACTGATCTCTTTCCGTATTCCCCGGTCAATAAATCCCACTGCATTCTTTTTTTTGACCTCCGCACAGTATCGTACACATAGCCCACAGTGAATGCAAAAAGAGGGATCTTTTTCAAAGCGGTCCTGGTCTGCGCCATACTCCTCAGCCAATTCCTGTAGTTGGGGAGAATGGGGGGCGTGGGCTAAAAGCAATTCCAAGATTGTTTTCCGAACTCTATCTATCTTCTCGGAACGGGTTTGAACCTTCAGGTTTTCTGCCACTGGGAAAACGCAGGAAGCAACCAGATCGGTCCGGCCTTCTACTTCCACCAGGCAAATTCGGCAGCCTCCAAAAGATTCCAGTTTTTCGTGGTAACATAGAGTGGGTATAGATATCCCCGCACTGCGGGCTGCCTCCAGAATGGTCATCCCTTCTTTGGCCGTTATCTCTTTTCCATCAATCTGTAGAAAAATCTCGTTCATTTCTGTTTGCTCTTTTTACTTGGTTTCTTGATCATTCTTTGCTCTTCAGGGATAGGAGATGGAACCGGCTGACCGGAAATCTTCTTTACGGCATCAAAGCGGGAGGGGCAAACTTCCAGGCAAGTTCCGCAATTTGTGCATCTCTCCTGGTCAATAATATGGATCTTCTTCTTGGCACCGTCAATCGCCTGATCCGGGCACTGTCTCAGGCAAATCAAACAGGCCATGCACTTATCCGGATCTATATAGTAGGAGATCATCTCCTTGCAAGATAAAGCCGGGCACCTCTTCTCCTTGATGTGGGCCTCATACTCCTCTTTAAAATAACGAAAGGTGCTTAAAAACGGGTTGGGGGCAGTCTTGCCCAGAGCACACAAAGAGCCCTCTCTGGTGGTCTCGGCCAATTTCTCTAAAAGTTTAATATCGCTTTCTTTTCCCTTGCCAGTGGTGATATCGGTGAGAATCTTGTGCATCTGCCTCAACCCTTCACGGCAAGGAACACATTTACCGCACGATTCATCGGTAAGAAAGTCGATAAAGTACCTGGCCACATCAACCATACAGGTGTCTTCATCCATGACGATCATGCCGCCAGACCCCATCATCGAGCCAGCCTGGGTCAGTTGGTCAAAATCGACTTTCAAATCCAACAGTTGTTCGGGGATACATCCGCCCGACGGACCCCCGGTCTGGACAGCTTTAAACTTCTTGCCCCCCGGTACTCCGCCGCCTATCTTATAGATAATATCTCTCAGGGTAATGCCCATAGGGACTTCCACCAGACCGGTATTGGCTATTTTGCCCACCAGGGAAAATATCTTCGTGCCCTTGCTGTCCTCGGTGCCGATGGAAGCAAAAAATTGCGCTCCTTTATTGATAATCAAAGGAACCGTGGCCCAGGTCTCCACATTATTGATATTGGTCGGCTTATCCCAAAGCCCTTTCACCGCCGGATAGGGCGGTCTCGGTCTGGGCTCGCCAACCTTGCCTTCCAAAGATTTGAGCAGAGCAGTCTCTTCACCACATACAAAGGCGCCGGCGCCCCGGTGTACCTCAAGGTTGAAATCGAATCCAGAGCCTAGGATATCTTTCCCTAAAAGACCACATTCCTCCGCCCGCTCCAAAGCTATGCTCAGGTTCTTCAATGCCAGGGGATACTCCTGACGCACATAAATATAACCCTGATTGGCGCCCATGGCATAGGCTCCGACAATCAGGCCTTCTAGCACACCATAAGGATTCCCCTCCATAATCGATCTATCCATGTACGCGCCAGGGTCACCCTCATCGCAGTTGACCACTACGAACTTCGGTTCCCCGGGTGCATTACGAGTAAATTCCCACTTTTGTCCAGCCGGAAATCCACCTCCACCCCGGCCCCGCAAATTCGCCGCTTTCATCTCAGAGATAACCTTCTCAGATGTCATTTTAAAAAGCGCTTTGGCCAGAGCCTGATAACCGCCAATAGCCAGGTAATCCTCGATACTTCCGGGGTTTATTCTTCTGTTGGGGGCAAAAACCATCCGTTTTTGGTTCTTATAAAAGGGGATATCCGATTCATGGGTGATTTTTTCGCCGGTAGTTGGATCAACATAAATAAGCCGCTCTATAACCTGCTTTCCCTTTAAAGTTTGTTCGATAATCTCGGGAACGTCCTGGGGCGCTACCTGGAGATAGCAGATCTCATCCGGGTCAATAACCACAATGGGACCTTTTTCACAAAAGCCGTGGCAACCGGTTCTTCTAAACTCTACCTCACCCTTCAATCCTTGTTTCTCTAACTCCTGGACCATAGCAATGGCTACTTGTTCACTGCCGGTAGCATGACAGGCAGTGCCCGAACACAGGGTAATACAGGGCTTATTTGGATCCCTTTTGGTCAAAATGTCCTGCCTGAATTTTTCCAACTCAGAAGGGGAATTTATCCTTGGCATCTTCTTTCCTTAATCACTTATAACTTAACTGGCCGTCAATCATAACTTTCTAACACGTCTACTGTTTCAGACGGCGAAATTTTGCCGTGGGTTTTCCCATCGATCTCCATCACCGGTCCCAGGGCACAGCAACCCACGCAGTTTACCGTTTCCAGGCTGAACTTCAAATCCAGATCAGTTTCACCCGGTTTAAGGCCGGTCACATCCTGCACCTTGTCGAGAACCCGGGTAGCACCCCGAACATGACAGGCTGTCCCCATACATATATGGACCTGGTGGCGACCTTTTGGAACCAGGCTAAACGCCTTATAAAAGGTGGCAATATGAACAATCTGATTATAGGGGACCTCTAATCTCTGGCTAACTCTGGTCAAGACCTCTTTGGGGAGCCATTGATTCTCTTTCTGGATATCCAGAAGCACTTGAATGAGCAAACTAGCCTCTCCCCCATGTTTTTCAATGATCTCATCGATCCTTTTTTTATTCATATCCCGTATTAGTCCTCTTTTTGCCCGGCATCCATTGACTCGGAATGCTTTTTCCTATCAAGTTCCCATGGCCAAAGTATAGCAATTGCTATCTACATCGTACCTGACCAATCCTTGCCTCGATGAACTATTCATTTGCTTTGATACTTCCGATGGATTCAAATTCAACAACTTTGATATCTCTCCAGTTGAAAGAGGCTTTTCCCGCAGGAGCGACAGAATTTGGCTAATGGTCAATTTGTCGGCAATTAATTGGCCAAACAACCTGTTTACCTGGTCGCTGGCGTAAAAATCATTATAAGCCTCTTCTGACTTGGAAGGTACTCTCAGCCTCTCCCTTTCCACCAATTTTATATAAGGAATTAATCTTTCAACTGCTTCAAGTTTGCCCCTTAACCCTTTCTGGTCAAGGCCTTCACCTTGGCCAAGCGGCCCAAACTCTCTCACCTGGTCGACAAACTCGTTCATAACTTCAGCAAAACGGCTCCCTTCAGAGGCGGATAACCACTCCAACCTCAAACGTTGGGGGTTTACCCCGATAAGTTCCAGCATCCTTCTGGATATGTGCATATTGGCCAGGGCATCGTAATTGCCTTCGGTGATATAATGACATTCACCCGGCCAGCAACCGCCGATAAATACCCCATCAGCGCCTTTTAAGAAAGCCCGTAAAATAAAGGCCAAATCCACCCTGCCGGTGCACATGACCCGGATAATTTTCAACTCAGTAGTATATTGTTGCCTGGAAACTCCAGCCAGATCCGCAGCGGAATACGCTCACCAATTGCACAAAAAGCCAACGATCCTGGGTTTGAACTCAGCACCTGCACCCATTTTTACTTCTCCTTATAAGTTAGTAAACGCAGCATCAATCTGATTAAAGATCTCTTCATCAGTATAATGTTTCAAAATTATCGCCTTGGTGGGGCACTTGGCATTGCAAAGGCCATCCCCTTTACAGAGAACCGGATTGACCCTGGCCTTTTTCCCTTTTTCGGTATCGCAAAACTCGATAGCACCATAGGTACAAGCGGTAATACATGCCCCGCACGATACGCAATTATTTTCAATTACCTGGCACACCGAGCCGGAAGCGGTAACGGTGTCCTGTGAGAGTAGAGTGGCGGCCCGGCCGGCTGCTCCATAGGCCTGGCCAATCGCTTCTGATATATGTTTGGGATAGTGGGCGGCTCCACACAGGAAAACGCCATCAGCGGCAAAGTCAACTGGCCTTAATTTTACATGTGCCTCCTGGAAAAACCCATCCGGACTGGTAGCCACCTTGAATAATCGCGCTGCCTCCATACTCCCCTGTGAGGGAACAGCAGCGGCCGAAAGAACCACCAAATCGGCATCTATCGCCAGCCTCTGGCCCAAAACCGGATCTGGAACCAAAACCCGTAAACCCGGTTTGCCCGCTTCGGTGGCAGTTTCTACCCGGGGCTTCTCATCCGGTTCCCAGCGGATAAACTTTACCTCTTTATTGGCCGCTTCGCGGTAATAGTCTTCTCTAAAACCATAGGTTCTCATATCTTGAAACAGAATATAGATATCCATTTGCGGATTTATCTCTTTCAGTTTCAAGGCATTCTTGACCGCCTGGCTGCAACAAATCCGGGCGCAGTAGTTTCTATCTTGCTCCCGGCAACCAACACATTGGATCATCACCAGGCTCTGGCAGGTGAGCAATTTCTGATCTGCTTTGTTGATCTGCTCCTCCAGTTCCAACTGAGTCAACACCCCCTGGTTTTCCCCGTACAAATATTGGTTGGGTTTATATTCTTCAACCCCGGTAGCCAAGATGGCGGCGCCATGTTCTATCTTGTTTACCATACTTTCCGATTTCACCGTGGTGATAAAATTACCCACATAGCCAGACACATCGGTAATAGTAGCATTGTGGTAGACATGGATCAGGGGATGCTGATAAACCTTGCCGATCAGATCGCCCAAATATGCTT
>CAZTWC010000057.1:0-1867 GCA_964617105.1 uncultured Myxococcia bacterium | reverse complement strand
CCTCCAGAGTGTAATAGATTCTTCGCGCCAATCCGCCCAACCCGGTTTCCTTTTCCACCAGGTGAACCTCAAATCCCTGGTTAGCCAACCCCAGAGCACTGGTCATCCCAGCTATTCCTCCGCCCACTACCAGGGCAGACCGGTTGACCGGAAGATCAAACTCCTGTAAAGGCTCCAAATTGGTGGCGCGAGCCACTGACATTCGAACAATATCCTTTGCCTTATGGGTAGCCTCCTCCTTTTGCTTGGAATGGACCCAGGAGCAATGTTCTCTAATATTGGCCATCTCGAAAAAATACTGATTAATGCCCCCTTCCCGGAGGGTGTCCCGAAATAGCGGTTCGTGCGTCCTTGGTGTACAGGCTGCCACTACCACACGATTGAGACCCTTTTCCCGAATGGTGTTCGATATTTGCTTGGCAGCATCGGTAGAACAAACAAACAACCCCTCTTCGGCGTGAACCACCTTGTCCAGGGTCAAAGAGTAGTCAACTACAGCAGGGACATCAACCACCCTGCCGATATTGGCGCCGCAATGACAGACAAAAACTCCCACCCGGGCATCTTCGCCACCAACATCCCTTTCACGCGGATAGATCCTCTCTTTGGCCAACTTCCCGCGCCGGTAATCGAGGAGTTCGCCGGTAAGGGCGTTGGCTCCGCTGGCGGCCATAACCGACTCGGGGATATCCACCGGACCCTGGAAAGCCCCGGTGACAAATACTCCCGGACGAGTGGTCTGGATGGGATTGAAAGGATCGGTTTGGCAAAACCCGTTAGAGGTTAGTTCAATACCATACTGTTTGGCCAGCCCTTTCACATTGGCAGGCGGGTTCATTCCAACCCCTAATACCACCAGATCAAATTCTTCCTCTTTAACGCCATCTTCGGGCGTGGCATAGCGGATAGTTACATTCTTGGTTTCCGGAATCTCTTTTCCTATTGACACATAACTTCTGATAAATTTAACCCCGGGAAGATTTTCCGTTCTTTGGTAGAAACGTTCAAAATCCTTGCCATAGGAACGAATATCGTTATGGAATATAGTTGCCTGGGTTTCAGCGTCATGGTCTTTGGCCAGGATCACCTGCTTTTGAATATAGGTGCAGCATACCGAGGAACAATAACTGTTGCCGCCCTCGATAACCTGTCTGGAACCAACACAGTGGATCCAGGCTATTTTGTGAGGATGCTTTTTATCGGAAGGGCGCAATATCTCGCCTTCGTGTGGTCCGGTGGCGCACAAAAGCCGCTCGAAATCAAGACTGGTTACCACATTTTCAATCTTTCCGTACCCATAGTCTCCCCTCAACTTTGGATCAAATACAGCATAGCCCGGAGACAAGACTATCGCTCCGACTTTTATCTCTTGCTTTTCAGCCTCTTGATGAAGATCTATGGCATTGTTCTTGCAAACTCCCACACAAATAGAACATTTTTTCTCTTTTAGGTAGAGACACTCCTGATCAATATAAGGAACCAGGGGGACTGCCTGGGAAAAATAGATGTGGACCGCCTTGTTACCAGACAGCTCCTGATTGAAGGGATCGGGAACCATAACCGGGCAATATTCCACACAGGTAGTGCAGCCAGTGCATTTATCCTCGATAATGTAGCGGGGTTTTTTGGTCAAGGTTACTCTAAAATCTCCGGCCTCACCCTCCACCTTGTCCACCTCGGTATAGGTTAGGATCTCGATGTTGGGATGCCGGTCACATTCGATAAACTTGGGCGATTCAATGCACATGGAACAGTCATTGGTGGGAAAGGTCTTATCGAGTTGGGCCATTTTACCGCCAATGGTAGGTGTTTTCTCAACCAGATAAACCTTGTACCCTGAAGTGGCCAGATCAAGAGCGGCTTGAAT